>CALDLZ010000347.1 GCA_937915335.1 uncultured Faecalibacterium sp. | reverse complement strand
GAGACCGAGCAGGCCCAGCAGTGGGTCGTTGCCAATGGCCTGATGGAGAACGAGGCGGACGGCACCTTCCACCCCGAGAAGGGTGTGGGCAAGTTTGCCGCGCTGAATGCGATTAAGGAGCAGAACGAAGCAAAGGTGAACGAGTAAACCATACACGGGCTCGCCCTCTCAGTCTGCTTCGCAGACAGCTCTCCCAAAGGGAGAGCCAAGAGTGGCTTGTCCTTCAGCAGATGCTTGCGGTGACGCTGCCAAAGGCTCCCCCTTTGGGGGAGCTGGCAAAGCCGTTAGGCTTTGACTGAGAGGGCGAGCCATCCAACCAAACCATTCCCGAATATTCCCAATAAACCGGCAACGCCGCTCTGTATCCGTATGGGTGCAGGGCGGCTTTGTCGTTTTTCCCGCAAAACGGATTTCGTCGTTTTTCCCGCAAAACGGATTTCTTTTTTCCCGCGCCTATGTTATACTAAAGAACTGTACCACACATTATTTTGATCGAACAGGAAAAGGCAAAACAACAACTATGAATGCAAACGACATCTGGCTGATCGCGGGTCTCGGCAACCCGGAAGCAAAATACGACGGCACCCGCCACAATGCCGGCTTTGCCGCGCTGGACTATCTGGCCGGCAGGTGGGGCATCAGCGTCAGCAAAACCAAGTTTCAGGGGCTGTGGGGCCAGGGCGAAGTGGACGGCCACAAGGTGGTGCTGCTGAAGCCCCTGACCTACATGAACCTTTCGGGTGATTCCATCGCCCCGCTGGCAGGCTTCTTCAAGATCCCCGCCGACCATGTCATCGTCCTGTGCGACGATATCACCCAGAACCCCGGCAAGCTGCGCATCCGGCCCTCAGGCTCGGCGGGCGGCCATAACGGGTTAAAGAGCATCATTGCCCGGCTGGGCGGCGAGGGCTTTCCCCGCATCCGCATCGGCGTGGGTGCCAAGCCCCGGCCCGACTACGATCTGGCCGATTGGGTGCTGGGCAAGTTCCCGCCCGAGGACGCCAAGGCCCTCGCCGACCGTTATCCCGACCTGGAAGCGGCGGCAAAGCTCATCATGGATGGGAAACTGGGGCTGGCACAGAGTAAATATAATGGGTAACTGAAAGGCTTTTGTTTGGGAAGGAGGTCTACGATGTACGAAGCGCTGCTGAAAAGCACAGCGGAATATCAGAAGATTGCGGCGAGCCTGGGCACCCCGGGCCCGGCGGCGCTGTTCGGCCTGCCGCCTGCGGGCCGGGCCCTGCTGTACGCCGCCCTGCAAAAAGATCTGGGCCGGGTGCTCTGCATCGTGACCCCCGGCGAGGCCGAGGCCACCCACTTTGCGGACGACCTCAAGGCGCTGGGCCTAACGGCGGCGGTGTTCCCTCCCCGGGACTTCATGCTGCGGCCCGTGGAGGGTGCGGGCCGTGAGTACGAGTACCGCCGCCTTTCAGTGCTGGGTGCGTTGGCTGGCGGACGGCTGAACGCCGTCTGTGTGCCCGCCGAAGCACTCTTACAATACACCGTCCCCCGGGACGAGTTTTTGAAGAACACCCTCACCCTCAAGCCCGGCATGGTCTACAACCGGGAAGCGCTGGTGGCCCGGCTCTTCGCCGCCGGGTATGTCCGCCGCAGTCAGGTGGACGGCCCGGGACAGTTCAGCGTGCGCGGCGACATCGTGGACATCTACGCGCCGGACATGCACCAGCCCGCCCGTGTGGAATACTGGGACGATGAAATTGATTCGCTGGCTTCCTTCGACCTGCTGACCCAGCGCCGGGACGGCAGTCTGGAAAAGATCTATCTTTCCCCCGCCCGTGAGGTGCTGTTCGGCGACACCACCGAGACCGCCGAAGCCCTGCGCGGTGCCATCAAAAAGGCCCGGGGCAAACATCGTGCGGCGCTGGAAAAGGCCACCGAAGCCGATCTTGCCCAGCTGGATTCGGGCCTGATGCCGGAAGCCATGGACAAATATTACGGCATCCGCTACCCTGAGCCCGCCACCCTGCTGGATCACCTCGACACCCCCATCTTCGTGCTGGACGAGGTGGGCGGCATCCGGGATGCCCAGAAGGCCACCGAGTACCGCCGGGGCGAGGAACTGACCGGTCTGCTGGAAGAGGGTGTGCTCTGCCCCGGGCTGGACGTGCTCTACCAGACCATGGACGATCTGGCCATTGCCGCTCAGAAGCAGAGCACCCTGCTGTGCGAGAACTTCCTGCGGGGCATGAACGAGTTCAAGCTGAAAGACCTCATCAACGTGGAAGCCTTTGCGGCCCCCAACTGGGGCGGCGATATGGCATCCCTGCGGGAGGACCTTGACCCGCTCATTGCCCAAGGGTACTCCATCACCCTGTTCTCCGGCACACCCAAGGGTGCCGCCGCCCTGACCCGTGATCTGACGGACAAGGGATACTCTGTCAGCATGAGCCGGGACGTGCGCCCGGCCAAGGGCATCGTGCAGGTGCTGCCCGGCCATCTGACCGCCGGCTGCACCTTCCCCTTCGCCCACGCGGCGGTCATTTCCTCCCGGCGGCACGGCCTCGATGAGGAAGCCGCCGCCGAGAACAAAAGGCGCAAAAAGAACAAAAACGCCCTGTCCAGCCTTTCGGACATCAAGCCCGGCGACTATGTGGTGCACCAGAGCCACGGCATCGGCATGTACGCGGGCATCCAGCGGCTGGAAGTGCAGGGTGCCATCAAGGATTACCTGAAGATCCAGTATTCCGGCTCGGACGTGCTTTATGTGCCCGTCACCCAGCTGGATCTGCTTTCCCGCTACACCGCCCCCGGCGACGAGGAAAAGGTGAAGCTGGCAAAGCTGGGCGGCACCGAGTGGCAGCGTACCCGTGCCAAGGTAAAAAAGGCCACCGAGGAGATGGCTCAGGAGCTCATTGAGCTGTACGCCCGGCGCAGACAGGCACAGGGCTACGCCTTCCCGCCCGACGGCGACTGCCAGAACGATTTCGAGACCCGCTTTGAGTACGACGAGACCGATGACCAGCTCCACGCCACTGCCGAGATCAAGCAGGATATGGAAAAGCCCTATCCCATGGATCGTCTGCTCTGCGGCGACGTGGGTGTGGGCAAGACCGAGGTTGCCCTGCGGGCGGCCTTCAAGTGCGTGATGGGCGGCAAACAGTGCGCCATCCTGGCCCCCACCACCCTGCTGGCCTGGCAGCACTACAACACCATCCTCTCCCGCATGGAGGCGTTCCCGGTCAAGGTCGGGATGCTCTCCCGCTTCCGCACCGCCAAACAGCAGAAAGAGACCCTGCGGGGCCTGCAGGCGGGCAGCGTGGACATCGTGGTGGGCACCCACCGCCTGCTCTCCAAGGACGTGCGCTTCCACGACCTGGGCCTTGTCATCATCGACGAGGAGCAGCGCTTCGGCGTGAAGCACAAAGAGAAGCTGAAGGAAAACTTTATCGGGGTGGATATGCTGACGCTCTCGGCAACCCCCATCCCCCGCACCCTGAACATGGCCATGAGCGGCATCCGGGACCTGTCCACCATCGAGCAGCCGCCCATTGAGCGCCAGCCCGTGGAGACCTTTGTGCTGGAGTACAACGATGTCATCCTTGCCGAGGCCATGAAGAAGGAACTGGCCCGGGGCGGTCAGGTCTACTACCTGCACAACCGGGTGGATAACATTGAATCCACCGCCGCCCATGTCAGCCAGATGGTGCCCGGTGCCCGGGTGGGCATCGCTCACGGCAAGATGACCGAGGAAGAGCTCAACCCCGTCTGGCAGCACCTGCTGAACGGCGAGATCGATATTCTGGTCTGCACCACCCTGATCGAGACCGGCATCGACGTGCGCAACTGCAACACCCTCATCATCGAGGATGCCGACCGGATGGGCCTTGCCCAGCTGTATCAGATCCGGGGCCGGGTAGGCCGTTCCGGTCGCAAAGCCTACGCCTATTTCACCTTCCGGCGGGACAAGACCCTGACCGACATTGCCCAGAAGCGGCTTTCCGCCATCCGGGAGTTCACGGCCTTTGGTTCGGGCTTCCGCATCGCCATGCGCGACCTTCAAATCCGCGGCGCGGGCAGTCTGCTGGGCCACAGCCAGCACGGCCATATGGAGGCCGTGGGCTATGACCTTTATGTGAAAATGCTGGGGCAGGCCATCGCCCGGGCCAAAGGTGAACCTGTCCAGCGGGACAAGAGCGAGTGCCTTGTGGACCTGCGGGTGGATGCCTACATCCCCGAAAAATATATCGCCGACGGCCCGGGCCGCATCGAGGCCTACAAGCGCATCGCGGCCATCCAGACCCCCGAGGATGCCGCCGATGTGCTGGATGAGCTCATCGACCGCTACGGCGACCCGCCGCCCTCCGTCAGCGACCTGGTCAACGTCTCGCTGGTGCGGGTGCAGGCCACCGCCGTGGGCGTGTACGAGGTGACCCAGAAGAAGGACACCCTCGTGCTGCAGGTGGAACAGCTGGACCTCAAGATGATCAAGGGCCTGCTGGTAGCCTTCAATGGCCGTGTCACCGCCGGTGCCGGCGCAAAGCCTTACCTCTCTGTCACGCTCCAGAAAGACGAAAAGCCGCTGGAGCTGCTGCAAAGCATCCTGAAAGCGATGGCGGAGATTTTGGGGAATTAACAATATTTTCTTTAGGAGTACCAACTATGAAAAAGAAACTGATTGCACTTCTTGCCGCCGTGGCAATGGTATTTTCCCTTGCCGCTTGCGGCTCCACCCCGGATTCGGTGGGCACCATCGGCACGGTGGACATCACCTCGGGCCTGTACCTGCTGGCCCAGTACGATGCCTACCAGAAGGCCGCCGACCTGGCTTCCACCGATCAGGACACCACCGATGTGAAGGCTTTCCTGAAAGAGACCATCACCATCGATTCCGACAGCGGCGAGACGGCTACCGTCAGCGACTATGTGAGCCAGAAAACCATGGAGAACCTTGAGACCTATGCCGCCATCGAGACCCGCTTTGACGAGTTGGGCGGTCAGCTGACCGAGGACGAGGAGAACCAGGCCGACAGCTATGCTTCCCAGCTGATGGATCAGTACGGCGACACCTACAAGGCCAACGGCATCGGTCTGGTGACCTTACAGCGGTTCGAGCGCATCCTCATCAAGAGCGGCGACCTCATTGATCTGGTCTACGGCGTGGACGGCGAGACCCCCGTCTCGGATGCCGACCTGACCAGTTATCTGGAAAACAACATGTACGAGCTGGCCTACTACACCATCCCGCTCTACAACACCAGCACCTACACCTTCGCCGATGATGACCAGACCACCGAGATGCTGAACCTCGCCCAGTCCGCCATCGACGAGGTCAACAGCTACGCCGCCTCTTTCGCTGACCTGAGCGATTCCACCAACAGCAGTATGCTGATGGGTGCCTTCTCCGGTGCCGTGACCTCTGCCCTGCCGGACATCTACAAAGTGCTGGATTCCACCTATTCTTCCGATTCCGATGCACCCTCTCTGGAGCTGATCGGTGACAGCACCATTGATTCCGCCTTCACCGCCGACGGTGCCGCTGACTCCGTGCGGAGCCTGTCCATCGGTCAGGCCGCTGCCCTCAAGTACAACGGCTATGCCATGATGGCCGTTCTGCGTCTCGACCCGCTGAGCCTGAACTCGCTGGACAACCTGCGTTCTCAGGCCCTGAGCGATATGAAGAGCGAGGAGCTGCAGGACGCTCTGGCCGCGTACGGCGCTTCTCTGGAGCATGATTTGAACAGCTCCGCCATGAACAAGATGTCTGCCACCAAGATCGTTGCACAGAGCAGCTCGAACTAAAATTTTACACAGAACAAAGCCCGGAAGTCATTTGGCTTCCGGGCTTTGCCTTTTATGTTATCTTTTCAAATTCCGCTTCCAGCGCCTCGTTCACAGCCCGCACCGTGGCGGGGTCGGGCTTGATGGCGGCACGGTCGTAGGTAAACAGGCCGTTCACCTCGTCCTCCACGTCGCTGACCTGGGTATACACCAGCGCCGAGAGTCCCTTTTTCAGCTGGGGAAGCACCGTTTCCAGCTGCAGCTTCTTCCAGCGGGCGGTCAGTTCGGCACGGCTCCTGGCGGTGCCATAGCCGTAGGTCCTGCGGGGCGGCTCATGGCCGGGCATCGGCCAGGCAATGCCGCCGTACTCGCTCAGGGCCACCACCCGGCTCTGAGGTTTGACGTGAAGCGGGTAGAAATAATTGTGCAGAGAGTGCACGTCTCCCCCGCCCTGGTCGTACCAGCCGCTGGCCTCGTCCACCGGGCGGGTATCGTCCAGTGCGCGGATGGCATCCACAGCCCCGGCGGCATCGAACTGCCCCCACCCCTCATTGAAGGGCACCCAGCAGCCCACGCAGGGGTGGCATTGCAGGGCCCTTACGGTTGCTTCCAGCTCACGGGCATATTCTTCCCGGGCCGATTCCTTTTCGCGGCTCAGCAGGCCCCAGAGAGGCTTTGCGTCGGGCAGGCGGCGCAGCAGGGGCTGGAACACATTGGTCAGGTAGGTCACGAACCAGAGCTTGTAAGGCTCGCCGCCGTTCACCATGTCCTGCCAGACGATGAGCCCCAGCTTATCGCAGTGGTAATACCAGCGCTGGGGTTCGATCTTGGCGTGCTTGCGCAGGAGGTTGAAGCCCAATTCTTTTACGGTCTGCAGCTCCTGCACCACGGCCCCATCGCTGGGCGGGGTGTACAGGCCCTCGGGCCAGTAGCCCTGATCCAGCAGGCCGTTGAGCAGGATGGGTCTGCCGTTCAGACAGAAGCGCTTTACCCCGTTGATATCCGGTTCACAGCTCCACTTGCGCAGGGCAAAGTAGCTGTGCACCGTGTCAAAGTCTGCTTCCTCGCCCTGAGTGGTGCCCACGGTCAAATCGTAAAGGAAGGGGCTGTCGGGGCTCCACGGGAAGAAATGCTCCTCCGGGATCTTCAGTGTCACCTCGCCGTCCTGGTCGGCCTCGTCGCTGCCCCAGTTCTCGGCAATGGTCACGCCCCCGGCCCGCACCACGGCCCAGAGGTTCACGGCCCCGCCGGGCTTGGCGGTGTGGGCTTTGACAGTCACCGTGCGGGTATCATAGTCCGGGGCAACGGTGAGTGCGGTAATGTAATTTTCCGGCACCCGCTCCATCCAGACGGTCTGCCAGATGCCGCTCTGGGCCGGGTAAAACATACCGCCGGGTTTCAGGGTCTGTTTGCCCCGGGCCTGCACACCGGTGCCGGTGGGATCCTGCACGGCCATCCAGAGCAGGTTGTGGCCGGTGTCGTTCAGCGCGTCGGTGATATCCAGCGTAAAGGGCCAGTAGCCGCCCCGGTGGCCGCCCACCAGATGCCCGTTGACCTGCACGGCGCAGGCGTAATCCACAGCCCCAAAGTGGAGCAATCCCCGCCCGCCAGTACCTGCCGGGGGTGCAAAGCTCCGGTGATAGTGGAGCCACTCGCCGGGCTGCAAGGTTCGCCCCACACCGGAGGCTTTCGTCTCCGGGGAGTAGGGCACCAGAATGGTACCGTCCCACCTTGCGGGCAGCTTGGCGGATTTTGTGATGGCGTACTGCCACGGGCCGTTCAGGTTCTCGTAGCTGTCCCGCCGCAGGGCCGGACGGGGGTATTCCGGGAGAGGATGATGCTGCATACTTTCACCACGCTTTTATCGCCTTCCCCTCAAGGGGAAGCCTTGACCGTTACTGATTCAGTTTCTTCTCCAGCCGCTGACGGATGGCCTTGATGAAGTCCTCGCTGTCCACCTGGATGGGGGTAACACCCTCGGCCAGACCGCAGAGGTCTTTGGTCATAATGCCATCGTTCAGAGTCTGCAGGCTGGCGGCTTCCAGAGCCTCGCCGAACTTGACCAGCCCGGGCAGGCCATCCAGCTCGCCGCGTTTTTTCAGGGCACCGCTCCATGCGAAAATGGTCGCCATGGGGTTGGTGGAGGTCTTTTCGCCCTTGAGGTACTTGTAGTAGTGGCGGGTCACGGTACCGTGGGCGGCCTCGTACTCATAGTTGCCGTCGGGGCTCACCAGCACGCTGGTCATCATGGCGAGGGAGCCGAAGGCTGTGGAGACCATATCGCTCATCACATCGCCATCGTAGTTCTTGCAGGCCCAGACAAAGCCGCCCTCGCTGCGGATGACACGGGCCACGATGTCATCGATGAGGCTGTAAAAATAGGTGATGCCTGCGGCCTCGAACTTTGCCTTGTACTCGGTATCATACACCTCCTGGAAGATATCCTTGAAAGTGTGGTCATACTTCTTGGAGATGGTATCCTTGGCACCGAACCAGAGGTCCTGCTTTTTGTCCAGTGCGTAGTTGAAGCAGCTGCGGGCAAAGCTGCGGATGGAAGTGTCCTTGTTGTACTGGCCCTGCAGGACACCGGCACACTCGAAGTCGTAGACGGTGGCGGTCTGTTTGGTGCCATCTTCACCGGTATAGACCAACTCGGCCTTGCCGGGGCCGGGGATGCGGAACTCGGTGCACTTGTACACGTCACCGTAGGCGTGGCGGGCGATCGTGATGGGCTTTTTCCAGTTCTTGACCACCGGCTTGATGCTGTCGATCATAATGGGGGCACGGAACACGGTACCGTCCAGCACGGCGCGGATGGTGCCGTTGGGGCTCTTCCACATCTGGTGCAGGTGGTACTCGTCCATTCGCTGGGCGTTGGGGGTAATGGTGGCGCACTTGACGGCCACACCGTACTTCTTGTTGGCAAGGGCGGCATCCATGGTCACCTGATCGCCGGTCGCGTCACGGTTGGGCAGACCCAGATCATAATACTCGGTTTTCAGGTCCACAAAGGGCAGGATGAGCTCTTCCTTGATGCTCTTCCAGAGCACCCGGGTCATCTCGTCGCCGTCCATCTCCACCAGCGGGGTGGTCATCTTGATCTTTTCCATAACAGTTTCCCTTTCCTCTGATCGAAAAATATCTCCAGACCCCGGCGGCACTGCCAGATGCCGGCCCGGGGTGTTCGGCTTATTTATAGGCGGCCGCCAGCTTTTCCAGGGCGGGCAGGCTCCGCTCCACCTTCTCGGTGTCGATGCAGTAGGCCAGACGGACATAGCCGTTCACGCCAAAGGTATCGCTGGGCACCAGCAGCAAGTCAAACTCCCGGGCCTTCAGGCAGAAGGCGTTGGCATCCTCTTCCAGCGCCTTGGGGAAGATATAGAAGGTGCCGCCGGGGCGCTCGACCTCAAAGCCCAGCTCCTTGAGCTTATTGTAGAGCAGGTTCATGTTGGTCTCATATACGCTCAGATCACTGGTCACATCCAGACAGCGGCTCACGGCGCGCTGGATGATGCTGGGCGGGCAGTTGTGGCCGGTAAAGCGGGAGATCTGGGCCATCATATCCACCAGCACGTCCTCACCCTCACAGCCGGGCCGGACAGCCACATAGCCCAGGCGCTCGCCGGGCAGGCTCAGGCTCTTGGAGAAGGAGAAACAGGTCAGGGTGTGGGGGTAGAATGCCGCCGGGTAGGGCACGGTCTTGCCGTCAAAGGCGATATCCCGGTAGGGCTCGTCGCTGACAAGGAAGATATTGTGGCCAAAGGCCCTGCTCTTCTCGGTCAGGAGCTCAGCCATCCGCGTCAGGGTCTCGGCGGAGTAGACCACGCCGGTGGGGTTGTTGGGGGTATTGATGAGGACGCAGGTGACCTTCTCGGTCAGCATCCGCTCAAAAGCATCCAGATTGGGCTGGAATGCCGGGGCCTGGGGCGGCACCACCTTCAGCACGGCACCCGTTCCGGCCACATAGGGGCCGTACTCGGGGAAGTAGGGGGCAAAGGTCAGCACCTCGTCCCCGGGTTTGGTCACGGCACGGATGGCGTGGGCGATGGCACCTGCCGCACCCGTGGTGGGGAAGATGTCCTTCTGCTCGTAGGGCAGGCCAAAGGTCTTTTTCAGGTGAGCCGCCACGGCGGTGCGGAACTCCGGGTCACCCTGACTGGGGCAGTAGCCATGCAGGGCCACCGGCTCCTCGTTTGCCAGCAGGTCCTGCATGGCGGCAGTGAACCGCTCCGGGCAGGGCACGCTGGGGTTGCCCAGTGAGTAATCGAACACGTTCTCGTAGCCGATCTGGGCAGCACGCTGCTTGCCGTACATAAAGGTCTCGCGAATGACGCTCTTATGGGCCAGCATCCCGCGGTAGGTCTCATTCAACATGGTATTCTCCCCTTTGTAAAACGCAAATTATTTTTCGTGGACAGCAGAGGCGTAGCTCTGCTCTACTTTCACAACACAGCTGTATTTCGGATCCTGCTCGTGGACGAACTGACACATGGCGGCCAACATCTCGTCCTTGTTCCCGGTATAGCCCGCCGGGAAAGCCAGGTCGAACAGGACATTGGTGTGGGTATCCCCCGGCACGACACGCAGGTCATGGACGGAAAGGCTGGGGTCGAGCTGACGGGCCTTTTCCATCAGGCGGGCGCGCAGGACCCCCACCTCTGCATCGGCGGTCACGATGGGGTCATAGTGGATGGTCACCAGCAGGCCGTCCCGTTTGAGGAAGTCGTTCTCAATGTTGTCAATCACATCGTGGGCCTTGAGCGGGTCGGTCTCGGCCGGGAACTCGATGTGGAGAGACGCGAACTGGTGCCCCGGGCCGTAATCATGCACCATCAGGTCATGCATTCCCAGCACGCCGGGGTAGCTCATCACGGTCTGCTCAATGTGCTCCACCAGCTCCGGGCTGGGGCTCTCGCCCAGCAGGGGGCTCAGGGTATCCATCACGAGCCCCCACCCCGACCAGAGGATGAAGGCCGCCACGGCCACGCCCATGATGCCATCCAGCCGGGCCCAGCCCGTCAGGCCGCACACCACGGTGGAGACGAGCACCGCGCCGGTGGTCAGCACATCGTTGCGGCTGTCGGCGGCGGTAGCCATCAGGGTCTCGGAGCCGATCTTCTGGCCGATGGCGCGGTTGAAGCCGCTCATCCAGAGCTTGACGAGGATGGACGCGGCCAGCACGCCCACGCTGAGCCAGCTGAACACCACGGCGGTGGGGTGGATCACCTTGACCACCGATTCCTTGAGCAGGGAAAAGCCGATGCCCAGAATGGTCACGCTGACCACCAACCCGGCCAGATACTCATAACGGGCGTGGCCATAGGGGTGTTCCGCGTCCGGGGCCTTGGAGGCCAGCTTGAAGCCGATGAGACTCACCACATTGGAGGAAGCGTCCGAAAGGTTGTTCAAAGCATCCGCCATGATGGCGATGGAGCCGAACAGGGTGCCCGCCGTCAGCTTGCCCAGACAGAGCAGCAGGTTGCAGGCCATACCCACACAGCTGGCAAGGTTGCCGTAGGCGGTGCGGGTGGCGGGGTCTTTGGTGTTGTCCGGTTCCCGGATGAACCGGCGGATCAGAAAC
>CALDLZ010000346.1 GCA_937915335.1 uncultured Faecalibacterium sp. | reverse complement strand
GACACCCTTATCACCCTTCATCAGCGTGAGCATATAAAACCGATTTTGGAGGTAACAAATGTTAAACGAAATGAATGAGAACAACCTGTTCTGCGATTATTATGAGCAGTGGGTTGCCGTATACAAAGAGGGCGCAGTTCGCCCGGTTACATTGGACAAATACAAAATGACGCTTTCTTGGGTAAAAAAACTCGCGCCTGATTTGAAGCTGTGCGAGGTTTCCAGAGTAACGTATCAGCAGCTTTTGAACGATTATGCCGTAGGCCATGAGCGGCAGACCACAATGGACTTCCACCATCAGCTGAAAGGAGCCATCATGGATGCCGTGGATGATGGACTGATCGTAAAAGACCCGACCCGAAAAGCAATTATCAAGGGTAAGCCCCCGGTGCCCAAAAAGGTGAAATACCTGAACCAGTTCGAGCTGCATCTTCTGTTGAGCGATTTGGATTTGCAGGGAAAGCTGAACTGGGACTGGATGATCTTGCTGATCGCCAAAACAGGCATCCGCTTTTCCGAAGCCTTGGCAATCACGCCCGCAGACTTTGATTTTGCCCATCAGATGTTGTCCATCAACAAAACGTGGGATTATAAGGGGAATGGTGGATTTTTGCCGACAAAAAATAAATCGTCCGTCCGTAAAATTCAAATTGACTGGCAGACGGTGATCCAGTTCGCAGCACTGGTAAAAGATGTGCCGGAGGATAAGCCGATTTTCGTGTTCAAGGAACACGCCTACAATTCCACCGTCAATGATGTTCTGGAGCGGCACTGCAACCGGGCAAATATCCCGGTGATTTCGGTACATGGTCTGCGGCACACCCATGCTTCCGTTCTTTTGTTTGCAGGTGTGTCTATCGCAAGCGTGGCAAGGCGGCTGGGGCATTCCAGCATGACAACAACGCAAAAAACGTACCTGCATATCATTCAGGAACTGGAAAATCAGGACATTGACCTTGTAATGCGGTCACTTTCTGGATTAAGCTGATTGAAATAACCAACCATCGCTCGCGCTGGTGAAGGATGATAAGAGAAAAGCCAAACCTCAATCTGTACAAAATGTACGGTGAGGTTTGGCCTTTTGGTATCAGGAGTAGTATTTCTGTGTGCGGCTTCCGGGATGTTCTGGATTCGTCATTTTGAGTTTGCCACTTTCCAACAGCGGTGCCACATATCGCTGCATGGCGTAGGTCATCGTTTTCAGTTTCAGGAAATCTGCAATTTCTTTGCGGCTGCGCGGGGTTTTGCAGAAATCCAGCAGCGTATCTGCGGTGTTGGCAGAGGAAATCGTGGTATCAGATGCCACCGGTGTATTGTAAAGTGTCACCACAAATTCATCGCGGCGGTTCTCAAATACCGGGGCTGGCAGGCCGTAAGCCCCCATTTCACGTCGGATGGTGGGAATGCCGGAGTAACGGTTTTCGGAATCAGTCAAAGTTTCTGCCATGACTGCCAGCGCAGGATTACGCAGGTCAGGGTGGGAGTGGCCCAGCTGCTCAATGGTGGCGCGGCCATACAGGCAGCCCGGACTATGCACCTCAACACGGTCAGAGAAGAAGTCCAACTGAACAGGGGTACCCTCGGTATAGAGGCTGTAATCCCGGTGAATCAGCGCATTCAGGATGATCTCGCGCAGAGCATTGATCGGATATTCCGTCCGATCTGTGCGCAGCCCGGTATCAGGCGCAATGACGGTCCGCGTTTTCATATTCCGTTTACAGAAAGCAAGGGCTTCCTCGACCATCTCTGCAATGGTGCCTTCAATGCGTTTGTTGTCCAGAAAACGTGCAGAATCTTCTGCAAGGCTTCCGATTTCTGTACCGGGAACAACGATTGCAGTAATACCAAGCTGCGGCAGGTATCCCTGCGGATAAATCGCAAAGTTCAGGACAGCTGCAAGCGTTGGCGTACCATTTCGGGTAATGTTGAGCAGTTCATACTGTTCCGGTTCGCTCAATTTCCCGAATCCGGGACGGTCAATGCGTTTTTCCAGCACATATCGCTGCAACACATCCTGATTCAGAACTTTCAGAGAAGCGCGCTCGATTGGGCGTTCATCATCGTACAGGTGCTTGCGGAATGCCTCGTAGCTATAGAGTTCGTAATCGGTCATGGGCAGGTCTGCATCGCCGACACGGATGTAGGAGCCTTTTACGCGGCCTGCACCTTTGTAGTAGCAGGGACGTTCCGAGAGGTCTATGGCCGGGATTTCAGCAGAACAGACCGGTTTTCCATCAATCTCTGCCACCGTGAACACCGCCCGGACGGGTGGTTCCATCTGGTTGCACTGCTCTGTGACCTTTTTCTGGAGAGATTGCAAGTCATAGACACCAACGACTTCAAACGACTTGGTTTCGTCAACTCCAAACAACAGAACACCGCCGCTGTCCTGATTGGAGAAGCTGGACAGGGTATCATAGAGACGTTTTGGGCAGTCCACATGGGCGGCTTTTAGCTCCAGAGTCTGCGTTTCGGCTTTCTGATGAACAGTTTTGGACACCAGATCGATGAGCTCTTCCGGTAACATTGCAATCTCCCCTTTCCTGAT
>CALDLZ010000345.1 GCA_937915335.1 uncultured Faecalibacterium sp. | reverse complement strand
AGCCTTGACTAATCTAGGAATCGTTGCTATAATGGGTTCAGAAACCAAGGCCACCTGTACCAGAGGGAAGGCCAAGAAAATAACCTAAAAACAATGGAGGAAATTCTTATGAAAAAGTATGTCTGCACCGTCTGTGGCTACATCGCTGAGGGCTCTATCCCCGAGCAGTGCCCCGTCTGCAAGGCTCCCGCATCCGCATTTGTTGAAAAGACCGGCAACACCTATGTGACCGAGCATGTGGTCGGCATCGGCAAGGCTGAGGGTGTGCCCCAGGAGATCGTTGACGGTCTGCGTGCAAACTTCGAGGGCGAGTGCAGCGAGGTCGGCATGTATCTGGCAATGGCTCGTGTTGCTGAGCGCGAGGGTTACCCCGAGATCGCTGAGGCTTACAAGCGCTATGCTTACGAGGAGGCTGACCACGCATCCCGTTTTGCGGAGCTGCTGGGCGAGGTCGTTACCGACAGCACCAAGAAGAACCTGATGATGCGTGCCGAAGCAGAGTGCGGTGCCTGCGCCGGTAAGATGGATCTGGCCAAGAAGGCAAAGGCTCTGAACCTGGATGCCATCCACGATACTGTCCACGAGATGGCAAAGGACGAAGCACGCCATGGCCGCGGCTTCGAGGGTCTGCTGAAGCGTTACTTTGGCGTGGAGCTGTAATTCCTGCGTTTATCTGAATCTGTTTTTGCATAAGCTGCCGTGTGGTTCTCAGAGCTGCACGGCAGCTTTTTTGCTTGACGGAACTCCCGGCGGGGCGTACAATGGGAAAAATGCTCGGAAAAGGGGAGAACCTATGAAATCAACCTCCACGCGTTATGCACTGTTAGACGAGCTGCGCGGCCTGGACCTCATCAGTATGATATGTTACCATGGCATGTGGGATCTGGTCTATCTGTTTGGCATCTATGCGCCGTGGTATGGCAGCTGGCAGGGGGAGCTGTGGCAGCAGTCCATCTGCTGGATCTTTATTCTGTTATCCGGCTTCTGCCTGCCGCTGGGACATCACCCGGTCAAGCGGGGGATGGTGGTGTTCGGC
>CALDLZ010000344.1 GCA_937915335.1 uncultured Faecalibacterium sp. | reverse complement strand
GAGGAAGATTTTCATTGCTTCGCAAGTGTACTCGTCCTCCGCAGCACCGAGAAAATGGTGCAGGACGTGAGTTATCCGCTCCGTTCCATCCCATTTCAGGCCGTTCAGATAGTCCCGGATGGGGTGGTAGCGGTTTTCGTTGGCAACAATGCAGATTGCTGATTCAATCTTCTTCTCGCTGGAAATACCGTATTTCTCCATCCGCCGCAGGATATACTTCATGTCGGTGTCGTTCAGCGTCTTGCCGGAGCGCGGCCAGCCCACAGGCTTTACAATGTCGATGCGCTCACTCAACAGGTTCAGCCGGATGGCATCGGCAAGCACATGGTCGTTCTGCAAAATCGTGATGCAGTTCTGAATCGTCCGTTGGATTTCACCGTTGGAGTACTTAACCAACATTTCCTTCACATCCGCAACAGTTCGGGGAGTGCGTTCTTCCTGATTGACTTCTTTGCTCAATAAACATCACCTCGTACTATTATTGAAAACGATTTTCTGACTTTTCCGCAGTGCGCGGTTCTCCGGGCTTTCGCTGCGCCTGTTCTGTTTGCAAACGGCTCAGCAGATTCAGAACAGAATCCCGCGCCTTTTCCTTGACCTGTTCCTTGCCTTTCTGCCGGACTTCCGGTTTCAGGAGTTTCTCCTGCAAGCGGGTGGCGGTGGTCTGCATGGTCCTGAGAAACTTGTTCAGTACATCGTCCAAACGATGAGCGGCGTATTCTCTCGTAGGTTGCGCGGCCTTGCGTTCCGGGGCCAGCACCCACTTTTTCGTGTCCTCGATCATCCGCATATCTTCCTTGCGCGTTTCGGTGCGTACCACATCGGTCACGACTTCCACAGCCTTGTCGTAGGCCGCAGCCGAAACATCTTCCAGCAGGGTTTCCATATCTGAAACTTTCAGGGCCAGCTCATCCAGCTTGTTTTGCTGGGCGGCAAGCTGCTCTTTCTGCTTAGCAAGGATGAAGTCCTGTTTTTCCAGATACTTGCGGTTACCGTACTCCGCTTCTTCCTCCAATTCCAGCCCATGCCGTTTGGCAATCTCGAACAGCATCTTTCGGCAGGCCGCATCAAAGGTGATTTTGCGGTTGTTGCGGCGGCTGAGGGGCTTGGCCGGGTCGGGAAGGTCGAAGCCCAACGCTTCCAGTGCCTTTTCCTGCTGGGGAGCGATTTCACCATACTGGTTCTCGCAGTCGAACACATGACGCTCGTGGATGTGGGGTGTGCTTTCGTCCAGATGCAACGCCCAGTCCAGCACATGAACGTGTTCGCCGAATTTGGCTTTGAACTCCTCGATAAACTCCGTGACGATATTCAGCAAGTCCTCTGCCGAAGCGTGTTCGTCCAGTGTTCCAAGCTGGTAGATGGTTTCTTCCGGGCATGTCTTGCGGCTGGACAGCAGGTCAGGAACGGAGCGGTTGCGCTCTGTGTGCCGATTCTTGGCGTTGCGCCCGCTCTGACCTTCGACAAAGGCCGTGTAGTGGGTTTCGTAGAATTGCCGTTCTACCTCCGAGAAAGTTGCGGCCAAATCGTCCGGGTCGGATGGAGTGAGAGCCGAACGGAAACCGTGGAAGCAGTCCCAATAGATGTTGCCCTTGGCTCGTTCCGGGTCGATGTGTTCGCTGTTGGCAAGGTTGAAACTGCGGTCATTGTGTTTGGGGTTATAAGTGCCGTGGGTTCCGGCTCGGCCATTGTGTCGTGTTAATTTCAGATGGACATCCCTCCGTTTCAACATCTTGGTGGGGGAAGAACGCAGCAGCGAAGCTGCTGAATCTGCCGCCGTTTTGCGCCAGATAATACCCAGTAGGATATGACGCACAGCATCATATCACTGGGGCAAAGGACTGCGTCCTCTGCACTCTTGCACCGGGCAAGCTGACAGGCAAAGATTGGCGAATCCCTGCCCGCAGTTCGTCCGGCTTTTTCAGTGGGCCATTTTGACCCACTGATTTTGTTACGGGTAGAATCAGGTTGTCATCTTGGCAACCTGATTTTTACAACAGTGTAAGCCGCCGTGTTACGGATAGAACCGGAGTTATCAAAATGAGAACTCCGGTAGCTTTGCCACGGATGCAATCAAGTTATCATTTTGATACGGCTAAAATTCCCATTTTGAGGATTTGGGCGTGAGCGATTAGGCGTTACGGTATTTTGGCACTTCCCAAAATGGAAAGTGCCACTTTGCTAGAATAAAGCAAAACTGGCAAATGACAAAAATTGTCAGTTGCCAGAGC
>CALDLZ010000343.1 GCA_937915335.1 uncultured Faecalibacterium sp. | reverse complement strand
AACTTCTGGTACTCGGCAAGGCCGGGGTAACGGGCGGCATCCCAGCGGAAGCTGCCGCCGTCCACGATGACACCGCTGACGGCATCGCCGCTGCCGTTGATGTACTTGGAGGAAGAGTGGATGACCACATCCGCGCCCAGTTTGAGGGGGTTCACCAGATAAGGCGTTGCGGTGGTGCTGTCCACAAAGAGCGGGAGGTTCCTGCCATGGACGAACTCTGCCAGTGCCGCAATGTCCACCACCTGCAGTGCCGGGTTACTGATGACCTCACCAAAGACGGCGCGGGTGTGCTCGTTGAGCAGCGGCGCGATCTTTTCCGGGGTCAACTCATCCACATAGCGGGTCACGATGCCGAAACTTTCCAGATCCCGCAGCAGGTTCAGGGTGCCGCCGAACAAGCCGTTTGCGGCGATCAGCTCATCGCCTGCCCGCAGGACGTTCAGCAGTGCCACGGTGACAGCGGCCATGCCGGAAGAGCAGGCCACCGCGCCCACACCGCCTTCCAATGCGTTGATGCGCTGTTCAAAGGCTGCCACAGTGGGGTTGCCGATACGGGTGTAAGCAAAGCCCGGTGCACGGCCGGTAAAGACCTGTTCCAGCTTTTCGGAGGAAGGATAGGCAAAAGCAGAACTCTGGCTGATGCCCGGCAGGGTGGCCCCGTGCTCATAGAGCGGGACACCGCTGCCATGCAGCAGCCGGGTGTCAAAGGCCGCGCCGCCTGCGCTCTGTTCCTGCTGGCCGCTGCCCACCTGTGTGACCACGCCGCAGGCAGAGGTCATATTGGTGATGCGGTCAATTAAAATCAGCTCGCCCAGCGTGCGGTGATGGGCAAAGGTGTCCAGTACGATAGGTTCCACAAAAGAGAGGGTACACAGCGCAATTTCATTTTTGCTGAGGGAAGCCGCTGCCTTGTGCTCGCCGGTGTTCACGTCAATGGCATATTCGATGCTGTTCAGCGTGCCGGGGATGAGTTTGGTGCCCAGCTTCACAAAGAAATCCTTGCCGGGGGTCAGCGGCTCGTTGTCCATCCAGAGCAGGGTGGTCTTGAGGGTGTCGGCCACCTTGAGATCAGCGCCATTTTCCAGCACGCACCCGCGAGAAATATCCACTTCCTTGTCCAGCTGGACATTGACAGGGTCGCCCTGCTGTGCCTGTTGCACGGCCTTGTTGCCGATGTAGATGGCCTTGATATGGGCCTGTTCGCCGCTGGGCAGGGTGCGCACATTGTCGCCCACCGAGAGGGTGCCCGCTTCGATCTGACCCTGAAAACCACGGAAGGTGTGGTCCGGGCGGCAGACCCGCTGCACCGGGAGATAGAAGCCCTGCTCCTGCAGACCGTCCGAGACATCCACGTTTTCCAGATATTCCAGCAGCACCGGGCCGGTGTACCACGGCATTTTCTCGGAGCGGGTCGTCACATTGTCGCCCACGGTGGCAGACACCGGGATGGCTATATAATTGCCGAGAGAAAGTTCAGCGGAGAGCTTTTTAATATCCTCTTCGATGGCGCGGAAACGGGCTTCGCTGTACCCCACAAGATCCATTTTGTTCACGGCAAACACGAAGTGCCGGATGCCCATCAGGGCGCAGATGCGGGCATGGCGGCGGGTCTGAACCAGCAGGCCCTGGCTGGCATCCACCAGAATGACTGCAAGGTCGGCAAAGGAAGCACCCACGGCCATGTTGCGGGTATATTCCTCGTGGCCCGGTGTGTCGGCCACAATAAAGCTGCGGTGGTCGGTGGTGAAGTAGCGGTAAGCCACATCAATGGTGATGCCCTGCTCCCGCTCTGCCATCAGGCCGTCCAGAAGCAGCGAGTAGTCAATGGCACCGCCGGTGCTGCCCACCTTGGAATCCAGTTCCAGCGCCTTTTCCTGATCGGCATACAGCAGCTTTGCATCGTAGAGGATGTGGCCGATCAGGGTCGATTTGCCATCGTCCACACTGCCGCAGGTGATAAATTTGAGCAAGCCTTTCATTAGAAATAGCCCTCCTTCTTCCGGCGTTCCATGCTGCCGGCTTCTTCGTGGTCGATGACGCGGCTGGTGCGCTCGGATTCCACAGCGGCCAGTGTTTCGTCAATGATCTCATCCAGTGTGTCGGCATCCGATTCCACGGCACCGGTCAGCGGGTAGCAGCCAAGGGTGCGGAAGCGCACTTTCTTCTGCTCGATCTTCTCGCCGGGACGCAGTTTCAGGCGGTCGTCGTCCACCATGATGAGGTTGCCGTCCCGCTCAATGACCGGGCGCTCCGCTGCGAAGTACAGCGGCACGATCTCAATGTTCTCCCGGCGGATGTACTGCCAGATGTCCTTCTCCGTCCAGTTGGAGATGGGGAACACCCGGATGCTCTCGCCCTTTTTGATGCGGGTGTTGTAGAGCTTCCACATTTCCGGCCGCTGATTCTTGGGGTCCCATGCCTGTGCCGTATTGCGGAAGGAGAAGATGCGCTCCTTGGCGCGGGACTTTTCCTCGTCACGGCGTCCGCCGCCAAAGGCTGCGGTGAAACCGTATTTGTTCAGAGCCTGTTTCAGGGCCTGCGTTTTCATAATATCGGTGTAGGCAGAGCCGTAATCAAAGGGGTTCACGCCCTGCTTCACGCCTTCTTCGTTGGTATACACCAGCATCTGGATGCCCTGCTCTTTTGCAATGCGGTCACGGAATTCGATCATCTCGTGAAATTTCCATGTTGTGTCGATGTGCAGGAACGGGAACGGCGGCTTTTCCGGGTAAAAGGCTTTCAGCGCCAGGTGCAGCATAACGGAGCTGTCCTTGCCGATGGAGTAGAGCATGACGGGCTTTTCGCATTCCGCCGCCACTTCACGGATGATGTAAATGGCCTCGGCTTCCAGCTCGTCCAGATGAGATCTTGTTGCCACAGGTCGTACCTCCTTAATATTGGTTGGGATCTTTCTTGTTCACGTCCAGCACGGTCTCGGTGCCGTCCGGGCGGGTGATGCGCCAATGGTCGATACCGTTTTCTTCCCGGACGGTCAGGGTGCTGCCGCGTCCGCCAAGGTCTGCGCCCAAGAAGTAGTGCAGCGCTCCGGCGGGGCATTCTTTCAGGCAGGCGGTGCAGCCCCAGCAGTCCTGCGGGCGGGGCATTGTGATCTTGCGGGCGGCATCCAGCCGCAGCAGATTGCCGGGGCAGGCCTCGGTGCAGCGGCCGCAGCCGATGCACCGTTCCGGCTCAATGCGAATGCTCATACACATCCCCCTCTCTCACCAGCGGGCGGCGCAGAATTTCCAATCTGCCATTCACCAGCCGGGAGTTGACGTAGCTTTCTTCGGCGGGGTCGGGGTTCGGGTAGTCCTGATCGATGCCAAAGCCCGGCCAGCGGGTCTCGTGCCGCGCGGCCAGATGGGCAATGACGGCCTTGCAGACTTCCAGCCGGTCGGTCAGCTCGTAGATGCGCAGCAGGTCATCCATGCTGTCCGCGTGGAGCTGCTGTGCAAGCTCTGCCAGCTGTCCGATGTGCTGGCGGGCAATGTCCAAGCGGGCGGCACTGTATTCGTAGGAAGTCCCCCGTCCGCCCGCATATTCGTCCATGAATTTCTGCATGGCTTCTTCCAGTGCGTCGACGGTAAACAGCGGCTTGGGATTTGCAAAGAAGCGTTCGTAATCCGGTTTCGTTTCGGCAAGCTCCGGCAGGGTGTGGCTGCGGCAGAAAACTGCCGCGCTTTCGGCGGCGATTTTGCCTTCGGCCATGGCCCCGGAAACATATTTCTGTGGGGCGCCGCCTGCCACATCACCGGCCGCAAACAGGCCGGGCAGGGTCGCCGCCCGGTGGGTGTCCACCCAGTAGCCGCTGGCGGTGTGCCCGCCCACGATGTAAGGCTCTGTGCCTTCAATTTCCACGTCCTGTTCCGCCGGGCCTTTGCCGCTTTCCAGCCATTTTAGGGTCTGGGCGGGGGCCATGTTCAGGTAGGCTTTGTACAGGCTCTGCTGCTGTTCGGGCGGGATGCCCTTTGTGTGCAGGGTACAGGGGCCGCGGCCTGCGCGGTTCTCGGCGGTGGTACCGTAGACCCGCTGGTTGGTGGTCAGGCCATAAGTGCGCTCGTAATTTTCGCCATTGGCGTTGATCTGTTTGGCACCCACGCCCTGTGCAATGGTTCCTGTGGGAGCAATGGTGTCCTTGCAGCGCAGGGCAACAAACCGCATTTCAAAGGTGGTCATCTCCGCCCCGGCCCGCAGACCCATGGCGTAACCCGCGCCAGTGTTGAAGGGCGGATACCACATCTTGTGGCGGGGAAAAACCCGGGTTTTGGGGGGGGGCAAGGCCCCCGCCCCCCCCCGGGGGGGGGGGAACGCCCTTGA
>CALDLZ010000342.1 GCA_937915335.1 uncultured Faecalibacterium sp. | reverse complement strand
AGATCAGCCACAAATAAAAAAACAGGAGGAAAACAATGAAAAAGATTCGATTTCTCGCATTGCTTCTGGCTGTACTGATGATTGCTTCCGTATTTGCCGGATGCGCAAAGTCTGAACCCGCAAAGACCGAAGATCCGCAGACATCGGAAACCGCGGACTCCGCAAAGGCCGACACCACCGAAGCGCCGACCGAGGAGCAGCCCGCTTCCACCGAAAAGAAGGATATCAACTTCTACGCAAAAATCGTCGAATATGCTGGCGGCCCGGAGGCCTGCGAAAAAATGCAGGAGCTTCTTGCAGACAAGTATAATATCGAATGCCTGCAAGTCGACTGGGGCAATCTTGCGACGGTTATCCGCACCGGTATCGCGTCCGGCGAACCCTGCGATGTCTATGAATACTGGACGCAGAATATGCAGTCCTTTGCCGACGAAGGCATGGCGCTGGATCTGACCGATTATCTGGAAGCAGACGACGGTGCATGGAAAAAGACTCTCAGCGCCGCAGGTCTGGAGTCCGCTTGCATCGATGGCAGATATTACGCTGTTCCTATTACATCCAACTTCACACTGATGCTTGCAAACAAGACGCTGCTGGATGAAAACGGCATTGAGATTCCGGAAAACTGGACATGGGACGTTTTCATGGATTTCTGCAAGAAAGCACAGGATGCCGGCCTGTTTGCGGTTGGCATGGGCACCGATAACCGCACCAGCGACTGGTTCATTCGTAACGGCCTGCTGTCTGCCAGCGTTTCCGCAGGCAAGTATGAAGATATGTATAGCGGAAAAATCACTACCGATGATCCGATCTTCACGGAAGTCCTGACCAATGTCAAGGATATGTACGATGCGAAGTACGTCTACCCCGGTGACGGTGCTGTGACTGTCAGCGCAGACGAGACGAAGGCAGCGTTCTATCAGCAGAAGGTTGCACTTTATGCCTGCACATCTTCTCAGGCAGCAGCAAACGCCGCAGAAGCAGATTTTGAAGTCGTCGTTCTGCCGTGGCCGTCTATGGGCGATACGAACGCTGTGCTCGGCGGCTGTGATGCTGTGTTCATCCCGTCCAATGTAGCCGATCCTGAAGCAGCCGTTGAGGTCATCAAGACCTACACGAGCGCTGAGGTTCAGAGCGTTCTGGCCGAGGGCGGTATCCCTGTCGCAAATGTTGACGTCAAGGCGTCCAACCCGGTTACGCAGAAGGCAATCGATATCTCCAATTCGGTTTATCCGTTTGAGTTTGTCGCGCTGAATGACGAACTGTTTGAGTATTCCTATTCGTCTTCTCTGGCCGACCTCGTCCTGAACGGCGGCGTTGAGACAGTCCTTGCAAACTACGCAGCTCTGATGAACAACTGATTTAAGGATAATCTGTCTGAAAGTGGCAGGGGCGATGCCTCTGCCACTTTTTCAAAATAGGAGGATTTCATTGAACTTACAAGAACTTCGCACCCGCTTGACCACCCCGCCCGCGGAAGATCGCAGCGCTGCTTTCTGGTCGTGGAATGGTCATTTGGAGCAGCAGGAACTGAATGAGCAGCTTGATGGTTTTTGTGTGCAGGGGCTCGGCGGCTTTTTTATGCACTCGCGTGAAGGACTTGAAACGCCGTATCTTTCAGAAGAATGGATGGATCATATCCGGAAAAGCGCAGCCTACGGCAAGCAGCACGGACTACTGCCTTATATCTATGATGAGGACAAATGGCCCTCTGGAATGGCAGGCGGTAAGATTGCAGCGATTCACCCGGAATTTCGTGCAACTGCGATCACGCTCTGCACAGATCATGTGAACTGCCAGTATCAATACTGCGCAGAACTGGACGGACATATGCTCCTATCTTTGCGGAACGGAAATGAACCGACCGGAAAAGAAGCCCGTATCGGGATTGCGGTGGAGCAGTCTGGTACATCTGACTGGTATAGCGGGTCTGCCCCCTCCGATAATCTGAATCCTCAAAGCGTGCAGGAATTCCTTCGCCTTACACATGAAGCATACCGCAGGTCCTTCGGAGGATCGCTCACCGGAAAAATTGAAGGATTTTTTACGGACGAACCAAATTTCTGTGATTTTTTTGCAACCTTTACAAAAGGCCGTCCGTGGCTTCCGTGGACAGCGTGCTTTGCGGATTATTTCAGCGCGCTGCGGGGGTATGACATATGTCCATATCTGCCGTACCTGTTTTATGAAGGACGTCATTCAGTAAAAACTCGGCACGATTACTGGAAAACACTTACGGAACTATTTCAGCAGTCATATTTTCAGCAGCTTTTTGACTGGTGCGAAAAAAATCATGTAAAAAGCTGCGGACACCTTCTGTTTGAAAACGGTTTGGGATATCAGGCGCGTGTATGCGGCGCCGCCATGCCTCACTATAAATATTTTCACGTTCCTGGAATCGATATTCTCGGTGAACGGACAGAAGAATATCTGACGGTCAAACAGTGTACCAGCGTTGCAAATCAGTACCGGCGTCCGGCTATTTCTGAAACCTACGGTTGCAGCGGATGGCAATTTACCTTTGAAGGTCAGAAATGGGTCTGGGACTGGCAGGCCGTCATGGGTATCAGCATTCGGTGCCAGCATTTGGCGCAATATTCGATCAAGGGCCTGCGCAAGCGCGATTATCCTCCGTTTTTTAATTACCAAAGTGTATGGTGGAAATACGACCATGTAATGGAAAATTATTGCGCAAGAGTATCCGCCTGTGTCAAAGCGGGAGAGGCTGTACGCCCAATTCTGGTTCTGCATCCGCAAAGCAGCGTCTGGTGTCAGTGTGGAAGCCGTGATGATGAAGATCTGTCCCACTTCGATGGCAACATGGGTTGGACAGATCCGCACATCACCGGCATAAATAAGGAATACGATACGTTAAATCGCTTTGTTCAGGCTCTCCTGCTCCGGCAGTGTGATTTTGATTTTGGCGACGAGCTGCTTCTTGCGCAGGATGGGTGTGTCCGGGATGGACAGCTATTTGCGGCAAGGGCAGGATATCAGCTTGTGATTGTCCCTTGCTGCAAAAATCTGTTTTCTACAACGTTGCATCTGCTTCGCCGTTTTTCCGATCAAGGTGGGCGTATCGTATGGATCGGTACGCTGCCGGAGCTTGTAGATGGGGAGAACAACACGCTGGCTGCTGAACTGTTTCCAAATGCAGAAATCGTCCCAGACGAAAAAGCTGCGATTGAAATCGCAGAACACTATCGCAGCGTTACCGCAGTTGACTGTAAAACATTGCAGACCGCGCCGATCCTGACCAGCTTCCGAAAAGTTGACGATGGATATGTTGTGATTGCGGTAAACAATGATCGAGTGAAAGATGCCATGTGCAAGCTGCATATTCCTGTATGCGGTGCAGCAACGGAGTATGACCCCTTGACGGGTGAATGCAGGCAGATTTCTGTCGATACGCAAATGGGCCTGCTTGCAGCCTTCGGCCCGGCCGATCTGAAGATATATCTGATTGACCCGCAAAAGAAGCCGGCGTATGCGGCGTTAGAAATGCCATACCATGATGTGCATGAAACGCCCGTAACAATCGCCTGTCTTGGCCCGACCGCAAAGTTTTCCCGGACATTGCCGAATGTCTTGACGATTGATCGCTGCCGCTATCGTGTGGAAGACGGATGGAGCGAAGAAGCGTATCTCTGGGAGATTCAGCGTGATATTCGTGCAAAGGCAGATTTCAGACAAATTTTCGGAAACGGTCAGCCAATGCGATATACATGGTTGACCGAAGAAAAGGAATCTGTTCCGATTGCTATTAAAGTGAATTTCTCCGCTTGTAAGCTTCCGCAGACACCATTGATTTTTGCGATGGAAGAAGCTTCGCATTTCGTGCTATCCTGCAACGGAACAGTCTGTGAACATTGGAACGACTTCTATTTGGATAAGTCCATTACAGGCTTTGTTCTGCAAAATGTACAGCTTGGTGAGAATACGCTTATTCTGGAATGCGGCGCATATACGCAAGCAATGGAACTGGAGGATATGTATCTGCTGGGGGATTTTGCTCTGGATCAGAACTACGCGCTTATCTCAGAACCCGAAACGTTGCGGTTTGGCGATTGGTGTTTGCAGGGCTATCCAAACTATGCAGGCAGTATGCACTATTACTTCCGATTTGAAAGTGACCGCACACATGCAAGGCTGCACATGGGCGCTTTTGCAGCAACTTTGCTGGTTATTCGTGTGAACGGCGGCAAAGCGCAGTTTTTACCATGGCGAGCCGCAAATGATTTGCCGCTCCAACTGCATATCGGAGAAAACGAAATCGATATTGAAGTTGTTGGAAGCAATCGAAATGTGTTTGGCCCGCTGCATCAGCCCAATACACGCAGCAGCCGCATAGACTGGCGCGATTTCCGAACAGAAGGTGCCTCTTGTTCAGCGGATCTGACATTGGAGCCATATGGGATCATGCAGGAAGTCTATATTGTACCGTAAGTACGGAATCTGCAAAGCGAACACACGCCATGTCTAATATGAAGCTGAAATGCGTCTCACCGTGAGACGCATTTCAGTCTGTAAAGCAATCTGCTCTTGCCACAGCAGTAAATCCCGCCGATCCGGTAATAACAACGCCATTCGCGCCGCCGCTGCAATGGACGATCAGGAGATTTCCGTCCGCGTCCCTGCCGCCGACGATGCCGACGTGGGAATCGTCGGGATAGAACACCAGATCGCCCGGCTGTGCGTCGCTCCATGAGATATTCGTGCAATAACTGTGCTGTGTGGCAGCTCCTCCGCCGCGTCCGGGATAGTAACTGCCGTTCGTCGCGTTGTAGAATGTCCAATCTACAAATCCGCTGCAATCCAGCCCGAACGGACGTATCGTGCCAGTGGAGCCGCTGCCCGCGGCTGTGACCTCTGTCGGAACGCCCCAGCGATCATCCCAGCCGAGGGTCAAGCTCTTGCCGCCCCAGAAGTACGACACGCGCCCGACAAGCTGCACCGCCGTTTCCACAACGGCTTTGCGTTTCGGATCAAGATCGTCAGGGAGGTTTTCAAGCAGTTCGATCGCGTCCTCCTGCGAAATGGTCAGTGAACCCATAGGGATATTCAAGCTGCCAAGA
>CALDLZ010000341.1 GCA_937915335.1 uncultured Faecalibacterium sp. | reverse complement strand
CGCACCTACAACGGCTCCAGCCGCCGCTTCAATCTCCCCATCAAACAGTGACATTCTCCGCCTTTCTAGGCATACTCCTTTCTCTGCAAAAGCCGCCCATCAAAATCGGGCGGCTTTTGCTACATATATAAGGATAGGAGGCTTGATCATATCATACCAAAAGATTGGAAATACCTTAGAGGGGATATTTACTTTGCCGACATGGAGCCGCATATCGGTTCGGAACAGGGCGGCACACGCCCTGTGATCGTTCTGCAAAACGATGTGGGAAACCGCTATGCGCCTACCCTTATCGTTGCAACAGTGACTTCCCGCACCGAGAAAAAGAAGCATCAACCCACGCACGTTCTGATAGACCACAATACGGCCTTTGAAAAGCCTTCTGTGGTTCAGCTGGAACAGATATTCACGATAGATAAAAGCCGCGTACAACGCTTCTTAGGGCAGACTTCACGGCATGAAATGCGCCGGATTGAAGAAGCCCTGATGAACAGTTTGGAAATCAATGAATGGGACAGGAGGAATGCCGATGAATGAGAAAGTGATGGTATCGCCGGAAATCCAGAGTGAAGCAGTTGTCCTGCCGCAGATCGTCAGCATCAAGCAGGCAAGCCAGCGTATGGGCTTGCCGGAATATTACATCCGCCGCCTGTGCCGGGAAGTTCCGGGCATGGCATTCCAGTCGGGCATCAAATGGTATATCAACCTCGGAAAGATGGCCGACTACTTCAACGGTGGAACGACAACTTCTTGATTTGTCAAGGATGTGGGCACGAACTGCGACATCCTAAAAATTAGCCGCCTGAACTGCTATACTCATCGTGACAGAGATAACCACCGCACAGAAAGGACGGTAAATATATGGCATCGTTTGAATTGAGAGAACCCAAAAAGAAACCTCGTTATTATAAACTCATCGCAAATGTTCTGGTGAACGGTAAAATCGAACGCCGCTATGGTCGGTTCGATTTTGACCCCACCGAACTGAAAAACGCTCGTGCGCGTAACGCCGCCGCAAATGCTGCTGCCGCCGAATTTGAGCGGCAGGAACAGGAAAAGGCCGACAAAGAAGCCAGCAATGCAGGAAAGACCTTTGCAGTGGTCGCGCAGGAGTACATAGAATCTAAAAAGGCAAGACTTGCTCCATCCGCTCGATTAGAGGGTGATTATGACAGCCATCGTAATAAGGCAAACACAACGAGGGGCAAGGAAAACTACTTACGGAAGATTCAACAGTTCCCAGAGTTTGCACAGAAGTCCGTTGGATTTATCACTAAAAAAGATTGTGACTGGGTTTTAGAGCAAATTGAACTGGGCGGCGCACGAAATCGCACCCATGCAGTTATCAATCAGCATGGCCTTGAAATGAAAAAGGAATCCTGCCCGAAGCTGGCTAAAAGATGCGAGTGTGGTGCTAAAACCATCGAAAAAGCATTTCGCGGCGAAGTGGTCGATATTAAAACAGCAGAACAGGTGGCGATTGCCCTTGGCTGTAAAGTTGAGAATGCCTTCGATGTAGAAACAATCAGAAAGCCAATGACCCGAAAGAGCATGAGAGAGTATGCACTGTTCATCCGTTCCACTTTGGAATTTGCGGATGAGAATTATGGAGTGCAGAATCCGATGCACAAAATCCCTGCGTTGGGAAGTCGGAGTAAGGCGGTAGACACCATCAAGAAGCACCAGATCAAGCAGCTTCAGGACACCTTAAAGGAAAGTTCTATGCTGGAACAGGTAATTGTTTTGTCCCTGCTCAACTCCGGTGTGCGGCGTGGCGAACTGGCTGGCCTGACATGGAAAGATGTTAATTTTGAAGAATGCACCATACATATTTCTAAGTCGCTGCTGGTATTCAAAGACTATGGCTACCAGTTGACCACAACAAAGGAAAGCAATATCCGTGATGTGGACGTTGCTCCAGAGTACATGGACTTCCTCAAAGAATATTATAAGTATTGGAAGTCCCAGAAAAAGTTGATGGGAGGGAGTTGGCAGAAAAGTCTGGATAAGAAAAGTTCCAAGTACGCCCCCTCGCTCCTTGCTCTTCGGGGAACAGACTTCGTGATTTGCAACGACCACGGCTTTCCCATCAACCCGGATAGTTACGGCGCACTGGTTCGTAGAATCGGACAGCGGGCAGGAATCGAAGGGCTGCATCCGCACATGTTCCGGCACACCTTTGTGAGTATCCTGTTGTCCAACCCGGAAATCGGTGTGGCAACGGTAGCCGCAGAAGCTGGACACGCACAGCCCAGTACGACCCTTGCAATCTACACGCAGGTCTATGACAAGCGGCGCAAAGAAATCCGCAGTCAGATGAGCAAAGAACTGTATGAGTGAAAAAAGAAAAGCACGAAGGCCGAAACCTTCGTGCTTTTTTAGTGGGCCAGGCAGGACTTGAACCCGCGATAACCCCGTTATGAGCGGGGAGTTCTAACCACTGAACTACTGGCCCTTATGACGTTGTTTGAGGTTCTTCAAACGGCTTTCGTACCCAGAAAATACCCAAGTCCGATTTTGAAGCCGCTTGCAAAAGCAAAAACAACGGAAAAACGCTGTTTGGAAAAGATAGAAACGGTAAGGTCTGGCGGTTATGAGCCGCCAGCTCTGACCAACTGAGCTACTAGCCCCCATTGCTCAATTTACTGAGCACGCAGAATAGTATAACAAAAAACGCACGAAATGAAAAGCGTTTCGGGCAAAATTATTTTGTGCGGTGAGCTTCCAGCTTCTGCTGCATGAACTTATCCAGCATTTCCTGCGGAAAAAGCGGCTCCTTGTAGCCAAAGGCTTCCCGGATGAAGATCATGGTGGCGATGGTCTGACGACCGGGGTCAAGGCGCAGTGTATATAAGGTATCCAGCGGCTGCTGGGTAGGCTGATGCAGGGTCAGGTGGAGCAGGAAACCGCCGTCGTTCTCGCGGCGGCACTCGTAGGCAAACTCGTCATCAGGGCTGTGCTGATCCAGCCGGTCGAAACAATCGTCCAGCGGCAGGTCAGTGCGGAACTCTGAAAGGCCGCTGGGGCCGTACTGACTGCGGCGGGCATTTTCCCGCCGGGTGAGCAGAACGACGATGCAGCCCAGCGCAGCCGCCAGCAGAATGATAGAGAGTACAGCGTTCATGGGATTCCTCCGGGATTTTGAATCAAGTTTTCCTTATTGTAACACAACGTGCGGAAAATTGTGTTATAATATTTGAAACAATCCAAAATTTTGCTGGAGGATCCCCCTTATGAAGCTCAAATTCACCCATAAAACCTGGTATTTCTTTCTGCTGTGCGCGGCGGCGGCATCCATGCTCAACGGTTTTGCCGTGCTGGGCGGCATGGACTTTTCCTTTTTGGAGATGGTCGCCTTCTGCATCACCGGCATCACCATCCTGTTCCTGGCCGCTGAAAAAGGCTCTGCCCCCAAGGATAAACGCAATTACTTCGGCATCTTCGTGGTGCTGATGCTCAGCTATGTCATCAACGGCTGGGCGGCGTACATCTGTTCGGCACTGGTCTGGCCCGCCCTGCTGGCCTTGGAGTACCAGAAGGGCAAGTCCATCCAGCGCCAATTGCAGCTGGTGGGTGCCGCCGAGATATTCCACCTGCTCTTCGTCCTGCTGACGGTCTATGGTGGCATGACGAGCCTGAGCTTCTGGGCCAACCTGCTCTGGGTGCTGCTGGCCTGCGCCCGCGGCTGGGCTGCCCTGAGCCTGTACAAGATGCAGGAGGAGAGCGTATGACCCAGCGGCGACGAAGCCGGCACTGCAAGCGCCGGTTCAGACGTCGTGCCTTTCTGATTGGGCTGGGCGGGTCTGTATGCGCCGCCATGACGTATTATCTGTTGGTCGCTATCCCGGCTGGAAATGGCGCAGCGTCTAAATTCCCGTCACAGAACACCACTGTGCCGAACCCCGCCCTGCCCAGCGGCGAGTGGCGGGCCGTGTGGGTCAGTTACCTCGAATTGGCGGGGATGGATTTTTCCTCGGAGGACGCTTTTCGGGCCGATGCCGCCGCCCTCATGGACAACTGCCTTTCCATCGGGCTGAACACGGTCATTGTGCAGGTGCGGCCCTTCGGGGATGCCCTTTACAAAAGCAGTCTCTTCCCGTGGAGCCACCTCTGCACCGGGGTACAGGGGCAGGACCCGGGCTTTGACCCACTGGATGTCCTGCTGACCGAGGCCCACAGCCGGGGGCTTTCCCTCGAAGCCTGGGTGAACCCCTACCGGCTGAAGAGCTCGGCTTCCATGCCCTCGACGATCGCCGAGAGCAATCTGCTGAACACCCACCCGGAGTGGGTCTGTACCGTGAACGAGGGGGCCTACCTGAACCCCGCCATCCCGGAAGCCGCCGACTATGTGGTGCAAGGTGTGGTAGAGCTGGTGCAGAACTACGCCGTGGACGGGATCCACTTCGACGACTACTTCTACCCCACCACCGACCCTTCCATCGACGCGGCCCAGTTCGCGGCCAGCGGGGAAACAAACCTCGCCGCCTGGCGGCGGGCCAACGTGACCCGGCTGGTCAAGGCCGCCCACGATACCGTTAAGGCTGCTGACCCCACTTTGCGGTTCGGGGTCAGCCCCCAGGGCAACCCGGACAATGACCTGAACGAGCAGTACAGTGATATCTCTGCCTGGCTGACGGCTTCCGGTGCGGATGCCGTGGTGGATTATCTCTGTCCCCAGGTGTACTGGGGCTACGGCTATACCCTCTCCTCCGGCAGCACCCGCTTTGCCTTTGAGCGCATCGTGCCCGAGTGGCTGGCCATGCCACGGGCGGAGGATGTCGCCCTCTACTTCGGTCTGGGTGCCTACCGGGTGGGCACCGGTGACGGCGGGGCCAACGCCGACAGTGTCAGCCAGTGGTGCACCGGCAGCGCGCTGGCAAAGCAGGTGTCCGATCTGCGCAATGACGTGGCCGGGGGCTGGGCGCTCTACCGCTATGGTTCCCTGTTCGGGCCCGGTGCGGTGGATTCCGCCGCCGCCGAACGCGCCGCGCTGGCGGCTTTGGACGGCTAAGACGTACAAATTCTCTTGTAAGCCGAAAAAAAATGCGGTATACTATGGTATCATGCAATGATACCGCATGTTCCGACTTGCTGTTTTTGAGGATATAAAACATGAGTAAAACAAAACGAATCCTTGCTTTTGCGCTGGCGGTGGTGCTGGCGGTGCTGGTGCTCACCGGCTGCAAAAGCACGCTGACCAGCATCGCGCACAAGGTGCTGGGCACCTCCAACGAGGTGCAGGAGGACGATACCACCCAGTGGGCCGTTCTCAGCTCTGACCCCCTGATGATCGACGGCATTGCCGACAGTTCGGCCAAGTATGCCACGGCCCGGGTCAACGGGGCGCTGAACATCGTGTTCAACGGCATCTGGAGCCGCCAGACAGAATACTTCACCGTGCCCAGCGGCCTGCTGAGTGTCTATGGCTGCGGCACCACCGACGGCGGTGCCCAGAAGTTCAAGATCTCGCTCTGGAAAAAAGTGGACGGCGGCGCGCAGTATGTGGACAACACCACCTTCTACTTTACCGCCGACGGCCAGAACTACCACTGCGACATCGACAATCTGGATCCCAACGCCAGCTACCGCATTACCATCTCCTATGATTCCAGCCGTTACTACCTCTACGGTCTGATGAAAGTGGAGGGTATCGGCTAAATGAACACACAAACAAAGCATTCTCTCATGCTGATGCTCTGCGCCTTTATCTGGGGCACGGCCTTTGTGGCCCAGAGCGCAGGCTCCAGCATGGGAGCTTATTCCTTTTTGGCCGGGCGCAGCTGGCTGGCGGTGCTTGTGCTGATCCCTACGATCTATGCCTTTGATGCTGTCCGCCGCAAAAACGGCACGGACGCAAGGCCTAAAACCGCTGCCGAAAGGAAAAAGCTGCTGGTGGCGGGTCTTGTGTGTGGCACCTTTCTGTTTGCGGCCTCTGCCGCCCAGCAGATCGGCATTACGCTGAACCCTTCCACCGCCAAGGCCGGCTTCCTTACCGCCATGTATGTGGTGTTGGTGCCGGTGTTCGGGCTGTTCCTGGGGCGGCGGGGCAACGCCCGGCTCTGGCTGAGCATGGTCATCGCCGTGGGCGGACTCTACCTGCTCTGCATGAAAAACGGCTTTGGCGGCATTGAGACCAGTGACTGGATCCTGCTCTCCTGCGCCGTGCTCTTCAGCTTCCAGATCATGTCCGTGGATCACTTTGCCCCGCAGGTGGACGGTGTCCGCCTGAGCCTGCTGCAATTTTTTGTGGTGGCTGTGGAGAGCACCGCCGCCGCCTTCCTCTTTGAGACCCCCACGCTGGCCGAATTTGGCGAGAACCTGCTGCCCGTGGCTTACTGCGGCATCATGTCCAGCGGTGTGGCCTATACCTTGCAGATCCTGGGCCAGCGGGACTTAAACCCCGCCATCGCCAGCCTGATCATGTGTCTGGAAAGCGTGTTCAGCGCTCTGGGCGGCTGGCTGCTGCTCCACCAGAGCCTTTCCGTGCGGGAGGTCTCCGGCTGTGCGCTCATCTTTGCAGCGGTGGTCCTGGCCCAGCTGCCCGTGGAGGACTGGCTGAAATGCCGCAGCGCAAGCCGGAGGTGACCTTGCGCGCCGCCGCGGGCATCCCCTACGAGCTGACCCGCAAAAAAGTCAAGCGGCTGAATCTGCACATCCGGCGGGACGGCACCGTGGCCGTGAGCATCCCGTGGTCTTACACGGCGGAGGCCGCCGATGCCTTTGTGGCGGAACAGGCCCGGTGGATACAGGAAGCCATTGCCCGCCAGTTGCGGCGGAACGCCCGGGATGGTCAGCCTCTCCCCTCCAAGGCCGAAGCGCTGGCCTGCTTCACGGCCATGAGCGATAAGGTCTACCCTGCCTTTGCCGAGGTTCTGGGCGGACAGAAACCTACCATCAAGGTGCGGGACATGACCAGCAAATGGGGCGTGTGCTACATGAGCAAACGACAGATCACCTTTGCCCTGCAGCTCTACAACATGCCGCCCGCCGCACAAATTTATGTGGTGGTGCATGAATACTGCCACTTCCTGCAGCCCAACCACAGCCCGGCCTTCTGGGCCGAGGTGGCAAGGCTGCTGCCGGACTGGAAAGAGCGGCGAAAGTTATTAAAATAAACAGGAGGAAATCCACCCTTGGAAAGCGAAAAGAAAACCTCCGGCGGCGACAAATATTCAAAGCTGGCCGGAAACACCATTATCTTTGCCATTTCGAGCTTTTCGTCAAAGCTACTGACCCTTTTGGTACAGCCGTTCCTGACCTACGCCATGGCCGAGATCGCCGATCTGGGTCTGGCGAAGATCCTGAGTCAGTACGCAAACCTGCTCATCCCCTTTGTCTCGATGGGCATGTCCAATGCCATCATCCGCTTTGGTCTGGACAGGGGCAACAGCGAAAAGCAGGTGTTCACCAACGGTCTGCTGACCATTCTGGGCGGCTTCGGCATTCTGGTGCTCTGCTGGCCCGTGGCGCAGTTCCTGCCTGATATGGCACAGTACGGCTTCCTTATCTACATCTATGTTCTGATGAGCTGCCTGCGCACCCTGTGCACCCAGTTTGTGCGCAGCCGCCAGTGGAACAAGCTGGTGGCCGTGGATGGCATCCTGTGCACCTTTGCCACCCTGATGTTCTATGTGCTGTACCTGGTGGGCTTCCACTGGGGTGCCAATGGTTACCTGCTGGCCATCATCAGCGGCGACCTGGTCAGCGTGCTGTTCCTCTGCATCACCGGCAAGCTGTGGAATTATGTGGAGCTCAAGGGCCTGAACAAAGACCTCTGGCAGCAGATGCTCCGCTTCTCCCTGCCTATGATCCCGGCTCAGATCAGCTTCTGGGTCATCAACGCTTCCGACCTGTTCTTTGTGCGTGAGATGTGCAGCGGGCTGGACGGCCACAGCGGCGACGCATGGAGCGGCCTGCTCTCCACCGGTTATTTCCTGCCCACCATCCTGACCACGCTTGGCCTGATTTTCTACGATGCCTGGCAGCTCTCTGCTGTCACTGAGGAAGAGGGCCGCGCCCGTTTCTTCACCAAGATCTTCCGCACATATTCCTCGGTGCTGTTCTGCTGCGCGGCGGGCATCATCTGGCTCTGCCGTCCCGTCATGCATGTGATGAAGTCCAACTACTACTACGCCTGGCACTTTGTTCCCTTCCTGACGCTGGCTTCCACCTGCAGCTGCTTCAACCAGTTCCTCAACAGTGCCTATGTCGTCAACAAAAAGTCCACCCACAGCCTGTGGACGATGTTGGCCGGTGCTGTGAGCAACTGCATTATGAACTACTTCTTCATCAAATGGTGGGGCCCCATCGGCGCAACGGTAGCTTCCTTCTTTGGTCTGGGTATCGTGTTCATCCTGCGCGCGCTGGATGCCCATAACATGATCGGCATGTCCATCCACCCCGGCCGGGTGGCGCTGAACTTCGGCGTGCTGGCCGGTGAAGCCTTCCTGCTGCTGGCAGAGCCCCCGCTCTACGGCCTGTGGACGGGTATCATCACCGCACTGGTTATCCTGTTCAACTTCGCAGGTGTCTGGGCTATGGCCCGGATGATCCTGCCCAAAGTCCTGGGCCGCCGGGGCAAGGCACTGGTTGCCGCTGTGGACGGCTGGATCAAAAAGTAAGCAAACGAAAAATGGAGCACCGGCGGTGCTCCATTTTTTGTTGCTTCGGTTTACACGCCAAAGAATTCTTTGGCGATATCGGCGCTCTGCTTGGCATCCTTGGCATACCAATCGGCACCGATCTTTTTTGCATATTCGGGGGTCAGCACAGCGCCGCCCACCATGATCTTACAGTCCAGTTTGGCATCGTGCAGGGCCTTGATGGTCTCTTCCATGCTCTTGAGAGTGGTGGTCATCAGTGCGGACAGGCCCACCAGATGCACATTTTTCTCCCTGACAGTGTTCACGACGGTCTCCACCGGCACGTCACGCCCCAGATCAATGACCTCGAAGCCGTAGTTTTCCAGAATGACCTTGACGATATTCTTGCCGATATCGTGCACATCCCCCTTAACGGTGGCAATGACGATGCGGCCCTTGCTGGCGCTGCCCTGGCCCTTTTGGGCAATGGCGTTTTTGATCTCCTCAAAGGCACCCTGTGCGGCGGTAGCCGCCTGTAACAGCTGGGGCAGGAAGAGGGTGCCCTTCTCATACTTTGCGCCCACAATATCCAGCGCCGGGATCAGGGCTTCGTCCACCAGTTCCAGCGGCTCCTTTTCTTCCAGCAGCGCCTTGGTGCGGGCGGCGGCTTCCCCCTTCAGGCCCTTTTCCACGGCCTTCATCAGGGGGGCGTAGGGGCCGGAAACTTCCGGCGTTTCGCCTGCCGCCGGGGTGGTCTGGGCAGTCTGCACCGCCTTTGCCAGAGCAGCAGAAGCCGGTACCCGGTTGGCGTACCGCTCGATGTACTGCGTGCTCTGCTTGTCCCTGTTGATAAGGACATTGTAGGCGTAGACCGCCGCCATCATCTCCTCGCTGGAAGGGTTCATAATGGCGAGGTCAAGCCCGGCGTACATGGCCATGGTGAGAAAGGTGGTGTTCAGGTAGGTGCGGCAGGGCAGGCCGAAGCTGATGTTGGACACGCCCAGAATGGTACGCACCCCCAGTTCTTCCTTGCAGGCGTGGAGAGCCTGCACCGTGGCAAGCACATCCTCCTGCTGGGCGCTGGCCGTCAGGGTCAGACAGTCGATGTAGATATCCTCCTGGGGGATGCCGGCTTCCAGCGCCGCGTCCCGGATGCGGCGGGCAATGGCCACACGGTCCTCAGCTTTGGGCAGGATGCCCCGCTCGTCAATGGCAAGGCCCACGATGGCCGCGCCATACTTTTTACACAGGGGCAGGATTGTCTTCAGCTTCTCCGGCTCACCATTGGTGGAGTTGACGATGGGCTTGCCGTTATAGACACGCAGCCCCCGTTCCAGCGCTTCCGGGTGGGAGGAATCCAGCTGCAGGGGCAGGCTGACCACGCTTTGCAGGGCCTTGACCACCTGCACCATCAGGGCAGGCTCGTCCACGCCGGGCGCGCCCACGTTCACATCCAAGATCTGCGCCCCGGCTTCGGTCTGGCTGACAGCTTGTTCCAGCACATAGTTCATATCGCCCTCCCGCAGGGCCTGCTGGAAGCGCTTTTTGCCGGTGGGGTTGATTCGCTCGCCCACCACGGTGATGCCGTCCACGTTCACGCAGTCCATGGGGCTGCACACCACCGACTTCATGGGATGTTCAGGGCGGCCTGGCTTGCAATCGGCAAACACACCGTTCAGCAGCTGGATGAACTCTGGGGTAGTGCCGCAGCAGCCTCCGGCGGCAAACAGGCCCAGCTCCCGGTAAGGCTTCATCTGCATGGCGTAGAGCTGGGGGGTGATGTCGTAGCCGGAGCCGTCGGCCCGGGGCAGGCCCGCATTGGGCTTGACGAACACCGGGAAGCTGCCGGGTAGGGCATCGGCCAGCCGCTTTGCCATGGGGAAGATCTCTTTGGGGCCCAGCGAGCAGTTGATACCCACGGCATCGGCTCCCAGACCCCGGGCGGTAGCGGCAAAGCTCTCCACGGTGCAGCCGGTGAAAGTACGGCCGCCCGCCTCAAAGCTCATGCTGGCCAACACGGGCAGAGTGCTGTTCTCCTTAACGGCCAGCAGAGCGGCTTTCATCTCATACAGATCGGTGAAGGTCTCCAGGAACACAAGGTCGGCCCCGGCAGCCACGCCCGCCCGGACGATGCGGCCATATTCCTCAATGGCATCCTCAAAGGCAAGGGTACCGTTGGGTTCCAGCAGCTCGCCCAGCGGGCCGATGTCCAGCGCGGCCAACGCGCCATAGGGTGCGCAGGCCCGCTTGCAGTTGGCGATTCCCGCCGTGATGATCTGTTCCAGTGTATAGGCACTGTCGGCCAGCTTGTGGGGCGACGCGCCAAAGGTATTGGCGTTGATGATGCGGCTGCCTGCGGCGGCATACCGGGCATGGATGCTCTCGATGAGCGCCGGGTCGGTGATGTTCAGCTCCTCGGGCTTCGCGCCCAGCTTCAGGCCCGCAGCCTGCAGCATGGTGCCCATGCCGCCATCCAGCAGGATGGTATTGGGCTGCTTAAACAGTTCATTCACTTGCACAGGTGATTCCCCTCTTTCGATATTCGCACCGGGTACGGAGCACGCAATGCCCGCAGCCCGCCAGATGTCCCTTGACCGGGTGATCGCTGACCCCCAGAATGGCCGTGATGCTCTTGCGGGGGGTCATCAGGTTGTTCTCGCTGACGCAGATCCCCGCGCGGCGGGCGGTATCCAGCGCCGCCGCCACCAGTGGCTGGACGGCAAGGGGCCAGTCCCCATAGCCTGGGGAATAGCGTCCGGTCAGATACTTCCCCTGCCGGGCGGCCCACTGCCGCAGCTCGGCTTCGGCTGCATCCGCCGCCTGCTCGGCCAGTGCGGAACCCAGGGCGTCCGATGCCACACCGGCGGCGATATCGCCCACCCCGGCCCGGCGGATCCGGGCATCCACGCCGGGGCCCAATGTCACGGCCAGCAGCAGGGCGGCGGTGCAGCCTTCCAGATGCTTCCGTACATCCCCGCCAGCCAGGATGCCCGCCGCCGTCAGGCTGTCGGGGTCGGCTTCCAGCCAGACCGCCCGGGGCGTGGCCGCCGCCAACAGCGGCACGGCACAGGCTTCCAGCAGCGCCCGGGTGGCCGCGTCCGCGCCGCCCCGGGCCCCGAAGTACCGCGCCGCCTGTGCAATATCGATCTGCCCCGGCTTTTCCAGCCGCAGCGGCATGCTTGGCCCGATGCCCATTGGCCCGCCCCCTTTACAAGAATAAAGAATAGATTTAGTATACAGCACTGGGGGCCCGCCGTCAACGATTTCAAAATTTCCAACTTTTTTGCAATAAACCTATTGACAATCTGGGTAAATAGGGATATAATCCAGACAACAAATCCACAAGGCTGGTGGGAAATTGGAATTGAGATTTCCTCCACTTGTAGAGGATTGGGAAAACTGTTGAAAGGAGGGCACCAAAATGACGCTGATCTGGAAGAACCTGCTCCACGCGAATTTCCGTTGTGGGCGAATGTACACCACCCGGGCAGAATGTTGGACCGAGCGCTGTGCATTGCCCTCTGCAGACCGAATGTGTGTGCGAATGTGACGGCCGTACAGCCATAGCTTGGAGACTAGACTTTTGCCCGGTGCACTGAAATGTTGTCAGTGACCGGGATTTTTTATACGTCAGAATTATACGGAATGTACAGATAGAGAGGTTAATTACTATGTCTAACTATAAATTTGAGACCCTGCAGCTTCACGTTGGCCAGGAGCAGGCCGATCCCGCAACCGATTCCCGCGCGGTGCCCATCTACCAGACTACTTCCTATGTGTTCCGCAACAGCCAGCACGCCGCTGACCGTTTTGGTCTGGCTGACGCAGGCAACATCTACGGCCGTCTGACCAACTCCACCCAGGATGTGTTCGAGAAGCGCATCGCTGCTCTGGAGGGCGGTGTGGCTGCTCTGGCCACCGCTTCCGGTGCCGCTGCCATTACCTACACCATCGAGGCACTGGCTCAGGCCGGCGATCATATCGTGGCCCAGAAGACCATCTACGGCGGCAGCTACAACCTGCTGGAGCACACCCTGCCCCAGTTCGGTGTGACCACCACCTTCGTCAACGCCCATGATCTGGCTGAGGTGGAGAACGCTATCCAGCCCAACACCAAGGCCATCTATCTGGAGACCCTGGGCAACCCCAACAGTGATATCCCCGACATCGATGCCATCGCCGAGATCGCTCACAAGCACGGCCTGCCGCTGGTCATCGACAACACCTTCGGCACCCCGTATCTGATCCGCCCCATCGAGCACGGTGCTGACATCGTGGTCCACTCCGCTACCAAGTTCATCGGCGGCCACGGCACCACCTTGGGCGGCATCATCGTGGACAGCGGCAAGTTCGACTGGAAGGCCAGCGGCAAGTTCGGCAACATCGCCGATCCCAACCCCAGCTACCACGGTGTTTCCTTCGCCGAAGCAGCAGGCCCTGCCGCTTTCGTCACCTACATCCGCGCTATCCTGCTGCGTGATACCGGTGCTACCATTTCTCCGTTCAACGCTTTCCTGCTGCTGCAGGGCACCGAGACCCTGAGCCTGCGCATCGAGCGCCATGTCGAGAACACCAAGAAGGTCGTCGAGTTCCTGGCAAATCATCCCCAGGTCGAGAAGGTCAACCATCCCTCTCTGCCTGACCACCCGGATCACGCCCTGTACGAGAAGTACTTCCCCAACGGCGGCGCGTCTATCTTTACCTTCAACATCAAGGGCGGCCGTGAGGAAGCCTTTAAGTTCATCGACAACCTGAAGATCTTCTCCCTGCTGGCAAACGTTGCTGATGTGAAGAGCCTGGTCATCCACCCGGCTTCCACCACCCACAGCCAGCTGAACGATCAGGAACTGGCTGAGCAGCAGATCTATCAGAACACCATCCGCCTGTCCATCGGCACCGAGCATATCGATGATATCCTCGCCGATCTGGAAGCCGGTTTCGCAGCCGTCCGCGGCGAATAAGCTTCCCTATTCCCCCATTCTCCGATCAATTTCTCCTCCATTCTCCTTTTTAGATTGTGTGTGCAAGAACCGCCGCCCGGAAGCTTCCGGGCGGCGGTTCTGTTTATTGGAGATCATGCAGTTCTTACTTCTTCATGGTGCCGATCTTCTTGCGGCAGGAGGTGCAGATGCAGTAGCCTGCATACTGGATGGCGTTGTCATCCACCTCACCGCAGAAATCGCAGCTGCCGGTGGGGCGATACTTCTTGAGGATGATCTCATCACCATCCACAAAGATCTCCAGCTTGGCATCGTTGTCCAGCTTCATACTGGTACGCAATTCTTTGGGCAGAACGATACGGCCCAGACTGTCAACACCGCGGACGATTCCGGTACTTTTCATAGTTTTCTCTTCTCCTTTGTCATTTACACTGCAGACGGCTCTTTTTCCAGTTCTCTCCGGGCTCCGATCTCTCCCTCAGAGCCTCCAAAGGAAAATTGTGCCATCTCTCCCACTCAGTATACAAAATTCCCATTCATTCGTCAATGATTGCGTGCTGTTTCGACAAAAAGTTTTTTCTTCCGGTTCCGAACGCTCATTCTGCCAAATCTGCAGCCGATTCGTTGACAAAACAGCGTGCAGCGATTAAACTAAAAGGTAGCTATCCGCAATTTTTTGCCTTATAAATATAAAGGAGCGTTTTCTATGCCGAGCAATAAAGTCCGCACCCGTTTTGCCCCCTCGCCTACCGGCTACATGCACGTTGGCAACCTGCGCACCGCACTGTACGCCTACCTGATGGCCAAGCACGAGGGCGGCACCTTCATCCTGCGCATTGAGGATACCGACCAGGGCCGCTATGTCGAGGGCGCTGTGGATGTCATTTACAACACCCTGCGGGAGACCGGCCTGCTGTGGGACGAGGGCCCGGATATCGGCGGCCCTGTCGGCCCCTACGTTCAGAGCGAGCGGATGGGCATGTTCAAGCAGTATGCCGAGCAGCTGGTGGCCGAGGGCAAGGCCTACTACTGCTTCTGCACCGAGGAGCGTCTGGAAGCCCTGCACGCCGAGCAGCGCGCCCACGGTGAGATGACCCACTATGACGGCTGCTGCCGTGACCTGCCCGAGGAAGAGGTCAAGAAGCGTCTGGCCGCCGGTGAGCCCTACGTCATCCGCCAGAAGATCCCCAAAGAGGGCGTGACCGGCTTTGACGACGTGGTCTACGGCCATATTGAGGTCAACAACAGTGAGATGGACGACCAGATCCTCATCAAGACGGACGGAATGCCCACCTACAACTTCGCCAACGTCGTGGACGATCACCTGATGGGCATTACCCATGTCATCCGCGGCAGCGAGTACCTGTCCTCTACCCCCAAGTACAACCTGCTGTATCAGGCCTTTGGCTGGGAGATCCCCACCTATATCCACTGCCCGCCCGTGATGAAGGACGCGCAGAACAAGCTGTCCAAGCGCAACGGCGACGCAAGCTATCAGGATCTGGTGGCCAAGGGTTACCTGAGCGAGGCCGTGATGAACTATATCTGCCTGCTGGGTTGGAGCCCCAAGGGCGAGTACGCCGAGCAGGAGATCTTCTCTCTGGACGAGCTCATCAAGATCTGGACCCCGGATGGCATCTCCAAGTCCCCCGCCATCTTCGACCCCCTCAAGCTGCGGGCCATCAACGCGGAGTATATCCGCCGCCTGAGCCCCGAGGAGTTCCTGAAAAAGGCCGAGCCCTGGATCGATCAGGCTGTGCATACCCCCATCGACAAGAAGCTGCTCTGCGCTAACCTGCAGCCTCGGTGCGAGGTTCTGGGTGAGATTCCCGAGCAGCTGGACTTCTTCGACGCCATGCCCGACTATGATGTGAGCCTGTACGCCAACAAGAAGCAAAAGACCACCCCTGAGACTGCCAAGGAAGCATTGGAGGCCCTGCTGCCCGTCCTGAGTGACGAAAGCCTGGACTTTTCCGACCGTGACACCGTGTTCAACGCCTGCAAGGCCAAGGCCGAGGAGTTGGGCAAAAAGAACGGCTGGCTGCTCTACCCCCTGGGTATTGCCTTGTCCGGCAAGCAGCGCACCCCCGGCGGCGGTACCGACCTCGCCTGCATGATGGGCCGTGAAAAGACCCTCGCGCGCGTCAATGCCGCCATTGAGAAGCTGAACGGCTGATTTTCGATAATTTCATCTGCGATCATATTCACGGAGGTATTTTTATGATGTATCCGTTTATGACACTGGACGACAACACTGAGATCGTGCATTCTGAAATGCTGCCCGACCACCGTGTAAAGGTCTACATCGAAAAACCTGACGAGAAGGATTGCTTTCACTCTGCGGTCTGTTACCTGCCGGATTATACCTGGGAAAATGTCAGCGGCTTTACGCCTGCTGACATCGACCGCTACCAGAAGTTCCTGGAATCCACTGCACATCTGATTTTGCAGTTCTCCCAGGAAGGAGGGGTAGAAAATGCCGCAGGTTTTTAAAATCGGCTCCTACTGGGTCTACTTCTGGGCCAATGAGA
>CALDLZ010000340.1 GCA_937915335.1 uncultured Faecalibacterium sp. | reverse complement strand
ATGTTTGGGGCAACTGTGGTGAATTTTTACGGTGCCAGCGAATCGCTGGCGTTGGGTGTGGAAACGAACCCCAACGACGGCATGATTCTCTTTGATGACCTGAACATCATTGAAATGATTGACGGGCAGATGTATCTGACCTGCCTTTACAACTATGTGCAGCCGCTGATTCGTTATCGCTTGTCAGATCATCTGCATCTTGTTCCGCCCGGTGAAAAGTACCCCTTCACAAAGGCACAGGGTATTCTTGGGCGCAATGAAGATATGCTGTGGTTTGAAGATCGAAATGGGAACCGGGAATTCCTTCACCCGCTGTCCATTGAAGGCTTTTGTATTGAGGGGCTTGTGGACTATCAGTTCTGTCAGCTTGGGACGGATTCCTTTGAAATGCGAGCACAGGTCAGCTCCTCTGCTTCACAGGAAGCCATCCGGCAGGAAATGTTCCGGCAGATGAATGAAATTCTTGCCGCCAAGGGGCTTTCCTATGTGACCTTTACCGTTCGCTTTGTCCATGAGATTTTGCCAAACCCCAGGACCGGAAAAAAGCAACTGATTGCGGAACCGGAGAGAAAGAAGGCGTATGCAGGATGAAGGAAGTTCTTTTGAAAGGTGAAGCAATCACCAAAGAATATAACAAGATTCCCGTTTTGCAGGGAATCAATGTAGAAATCTATCAAGGAGATTTTACCGTGATTATGGGATCCTCCGGCGCAGGCAAGTCAACATTTTTGTACTGCCTTAGTGGGATGGATACCATCACCAGCGGGAAAATCACCTATAAGAATACAGTTTTATCTGACTGTTCGGAAAAGAAAATGGCCGAACTTCGGGCAAAGGAATTCGGCTTTGTATTCCAGCAGTCCTGCCTTGTCAGCAACCTGACCCTTTTGGAAAATGTGCTGGTGGCGGGGTTTGTCAGCAGCTCCGCTTCGGAACAGGAAATTCATGAAAAAGCAGACGCCTTTCTGCGGCAGATGCACGCAGAAAAAGCGAAGGATCGTCTTCCTGCACAGGCTTCCGGCGGTGAAGCGCAGCGTGCCGCCATCGCCAGAGCTATGATTGGCTCTCCCGGTCTGCTGTTCGCGGATGAGCCGACCGGAGCTCTGAATCGCGCCAACAGTGAAGAGGTGCTTGATTTACTTTCTGGCCTGCATCAAAACGGTCAAAGTATACTCATGGTGACACACGATGCCAAGGCTGCACTGCGCGGCAATCGAATCCTTTATATGGAGGACGGAAAGTTCCTGGATGA
>CALDLZ010000339.1 GCA_937915335.1 uncultured Faecalibacterium sp. | reverse complement strand
GGCGAGATCGTGAAAGCCGCCCAGGCCCAGCTGGATGCCGAGCCCGCCATTCTGGAGGATCGTGTCATCCTCATCTGGGGCCGGGACTGGCACCCCGGTGTCATTGGCATCGTGGCGTCCCGGCTGGTGGAAAAGACCGGCCGCCCGGTCATCGTGGTGTCCATTGACGAGCATGGCGAGGGCAAAGGCAGCGGCCGCAGCGTGCAGGGTTTCAACCTGCACTCCTGCATCGCCTCCTGTGAGGATATCCTCATTCGCTTCGGCGGCCATGCCATGGCGGCGGGCCTCTCTGTAAAGGAAGAAAACCTGCCCGAGCTGCGCCGCCGACTGAACGACTGGGCCGCCCGGGAGTGCCCCGTGCTGGTGACCCCGCCGCTGGAATGTGACCTGTCCATTCATCTTGACCGCATTACGGTGGAATCCGTCCGGCGGCTGGAGCAGCTGGCCCCCTACGGTGCCGAGAATCCCGCCCCGGTGTTCCTGCTGGAAAAGGCCGTGGTGGAGGGCGTGTATCCTGTCTCGGAGGGGCGGCACTGCCGTCTGCGCCTGCGGCAGGGCAATTCCTGCATCTATGCGGTCTGGTTCGGGATGCACCCGGAACAGCTGCCCTATGCCAACGGCGATGTGGTGGACGCGGCGCTGAGCCTCTCTGTTTATGAATCCGCCCGGGGCGCGCAGCTTTCGGGCCGGATTCTGGAATTACACCCGGCGGGCTTTGGCAATGCTGCCGCCGAGCAGACCGCGCTGGTGCAGGCATTGCGCCGGGGCAGCCCGTTGACTGCTGAACAGCGCGCGCTGATCGCACCGGAGCGCGGGGATATCATAACCGTTTACCGGGAGCTGCAGGCCCGGCGCTGGCACGCCGAGGATCTGCAGCCCCTGTTTGCAAAGCTTGGGGAAGAGCACACCGGCAAAACGCTGGTGGCTGTGACAGCCCTGGAACAGGTTGGCCTGATCGCCGCCGTTGACCGGGGCGGGGCAAAGTTCTGGGAACTGGTGCCCACGGCAGGCAAAAAGAACCTGGCCGATGCCCCCATCCTGAAATGTCTGGAGGAATGAGAATATGCCAGAGGGAAAGAAACTGGCGGAGGATTCCTACTCCGCAAAAACACATCTGCATCAGCCGGTGACAGCCGCACCGGAAACGGCGACCGTGACCGCCACCGCCCTGCCGGCGGATGCCCCCGAGGGGGCACTGCCCAGCGAGGTGCGGCCCGAGATCGTCACCTGGGAAAAGCTCTGCGAGGCCATCAAGGCCAGCGGCAAGGCTTACAACATGGAGATGATCACAAAAGCTTATGATCTGGCCAACAAGGCCCATAACGGTGTCTGTCGACGCAGCGGCGAGCCCTATATCTGCCACCCGCTGGCCGTGGCCCGGCTGGTGCTGGACCTGGGCATGGACTCGGAGAGCATCGCCGCCGCCCTGCTCCACGACGTGGTGGAGGATACCCCCACCACCCTGGAGGATCTGACCGCCGCTTTTGGCGAGGAAGTGGCCCTGCTGGTGGACGGCGTTACCAAGCTGACAAAGATCCAGTTCTCCAACATTGAAGAGCTGCAGGCCGAGAACCTGCGCAAGATGCTGCTGGCCATGAGCCGGGATGTCCGTGTGATGATCATCAAGCTCTGTGACCGCCTGCACAATATGCGCACCGGCGATGCCTGGCCTGAACAGAAGCGCCGCGATAAGGCCCGTGAGACCATGGAGGTCTACGCCCCCATCGCCAACCGGCTGGGCATCCTGAACGTGAAGGAAGAGCTGGAGGATCGAAGCCTGCACTACCTCGACCCCGTGGGCTACGAGGAGATCGCCAAGATGCTGAGCGAGCGCGCGGGCGAGGAATTCCTGGCCAAGGTGTCCGGTGTCATCGAGCAGCGGCTGAAGGAGAGCGGCATCGAGGGAGCAACCATCAAGCGCCGGGTCAAGAGCATTTACGGCATCTACCGCAAGACCATTATGCAGAACAAGTCGTTTGATGAGATCTACGATATCTACGCCGTCCGTGTCATTCTGGATACGCTGGCCGAGTGTTACAGCACTCTGGGCCTCATCCATGATATGTATCACCCTCTGCCCAACCGCTTCAAGGATTATATCTCCACCCCCAAGCCCAACGGCTACCAGAGCCTGCATACCACCGTCATCGGCCACGAGGGCATCCCCTTTGAGGTGCAGATCCGCACCCGCAAGATGGATGAGCAGGCCGAGTACGGCGTTGCGGCCCACTGGAAGTATAAGGAGGGTCTGGACGGCCATGATAAGCTGGACGAGCGTCTGGCCTGGGTCAGCCAGCTGCTGGAAAACCAGCGCGTCAGTGAGGACTCCGGCAACCTGCTCCATGACCTGAAGAGCGACCTGCTGCCGGAGGAAGTCTTTGCCTTTACCCCCAAGGGCGATGTCATCAACCTGCCCACGGGTGCGACCTGCATCGACTTTGCCTATGCCATCCACTCTGCCGTCGGCAACCGGATGGTGGGCTGTAAGGTCAATAACCGGATGGTGCCCATCGACCACATCGTTTCCACCGGCGAGATCATTGAGGTCATCCTTGGCCCGGCGGACAAAGGCCCCAGCCGTGACTGGCTCAAGATTGTGCGAACCAGCGAAGCCAAGAGCAAGATCCGCAACTGGTTCAAGAAGATGCGCCGGGAGGAGAATATCCAGGAGGGCCGCGACACGCTGGCCCGGGAGCTGCGCCGTGAGATGATCTTCATCCCCGACGACGAGCTGGATGAATTTATCGGCAGCTGCTGCCGCCGTCTGCGCCAGAACAACGCCGAGGAGCTGTACGCCGCCATTGGTTACGGCGGCATCACCATCGCCAACTGCCTGCCCAAGCTGAAAGAGGAGTGGCAGAAGCGGAAGAGCGAGGAGGATAAGAACGAGCAGCTGGCAAAGGTGGACCTGAGCAAGGTCCACGCCACCGACGGTGTGGTGGTGGAGGGCTTTGATAATACCCCCATCAAGTTTGCCAAGTGCTGCTCTCCGCTGCCCGGTGACCCCATCGTGGGCTTTATTACCCGGGGCTTTGGCGTGTCCATTCACAAGCAGAGCTGTGCCAATGCCATTGCCAGCATGAAGGATCCCACCAACGCCCCCCGCTGGGTCAAGGCCTACTGGGCCGACAGCGTCAAGGACAGCTACAAGGCCGGCCTGGAGATCGTGGCACTGGACCGCAACGAGCTGCTGCGGGATGTGCTGAGCGCTTTAGCGGATATCCGGGTGCCCATCTACACCATGAACGCCCGCCAGGTGGAAAACAACTGCGCCGTGGTCAGCCTGACCATCGGCATCAACAATACCGAGCACCTGAACCGTGTGGTGGCGCGTCTGTCCAAGGTCAAGGATGTGCTCAAGGTGACAAGGAGTTAAGCCATGCGTGCAGTCATTCAGGCGGTGTCGTCCGCTTCTGTCCGGGTCAACGGCGGCGAGCCCCGTTCCATCGGCCCCGGTCTGGTCATCCTGCTGGGGGTCAAGGACACCGATACACTGGACATCGTGCCCAAGCTGGCTGATAAGTGCGCCGGCCTGCGCGTCTTCAAGGACGAAAATGACAAGCTGAACCTCAGCGCCCGGGATCTTGGCTATTCGGCGCTGGTGGTCAGCCAGTTCACCCTCTACGGCGATACGAAAAAGGGCTACCGTCCCAGCTTTATCAAGGCGGCCAAGGCCCCGCTCTCGGTGGATGCTTACGAGCTGTTCCTTGCCGAGATGAACAAACAGGGTTTGAGGGATGTCCAGCACGGCGAGTTCGGCGCGGATATGCAGGTGTCGCTGGTCAATGAAGGGCCCTGCACCATCGTCATTGATACGGATGAGTGGGCGCATCACCAGTAACGGCCTCGCCCTCTCAGGCAAAGCCGTCAGGCTTTGCCAGCTCTCCCAAGGGGAGAGCCAAGACATCTGAACGGTTAGAAGGATATATGATATGAAAGCATTTCATCTTCTCGGCGCGGCACCGCTGTACACCAACAGCTTTGTCCTGATCTCTAACGCAGGCAACGCGGTTGTCATCGACCCTGCCGCCGATGCCAAGCAGTATGATAAGGTCCTGCACGAGCAGGGCGCCAAGCTGACTGCCATCCTCTGCACCCACGGTCATTACGACCATGTGGGCAGTGCGGAGGCCCTGCGCGGGGAGTGGGGCGCAAAGCTCTACTGCGAGCCCGTGGACTGCAAGGGAGACCAGCTCTATCCCCTGAAAAGCGCGGACAGCGGCTATGAGGAAGGCGAAAAGATCGCCGTGGATGAGCTGACCTTTACGGTCTGGCATACCCCCGGCCATACCGAGGGCGGCGTGGTGCTGCTGTGCGGGGAGTACCTGTTCGTGGGGGATACCGTGTTCCAGGGCAGCGTCGGCCGCACCGATATGGAGGGCGGCAGTATGCAGAAAATGGATGCCAGCCTGCGCAAACTTGCGGGTCTGCCCATCCCCAAAGAGACCCAGCTGCTGCCCGGCCACGGGGATTTTTCTACCTTTGGCGAGGAGCTGGCGAACAACTTCTATCTCCGCAATGCCCTGCGCGGCGGCAATGCGGACTTTTAAGGACAAAGAGAGAACAACATGAAGATTTATATTACCGGCCTGCCCTCCGGCTATGAGGTGGAGCATCTGGTCCGGTTGTTTTACCCGATGGCCCCGCTCACCCTCACCCCGCCTGAGGCGGATGAGGACTGCGTCTGGGCCGAGAAAAAAGAGGATGGCCTGTACGCCATGGTGCGGCAGGCGGGGAAGAGCGCGGAGAAAACAGCCCCGCTGCCCCTGCCTGTGGAGCAGGGCGGCGAGACCGTGGAATTTACCCTTGCCAGCCTGACGTATGCCCTGCTGCGGGGCTGGACCGGCATCCGCCCGCCTTGGGGCAAGATGACCGGCGTGCGTCCGGTGCGGCTCATCCATGATAAGCGGGCCGCGGGCTGGAGCGAAGCGGACATCGACAAATTCTTTCTGGAGCGCTTCGACTGCTCTCGGCAGAAGTACGGCATGGCCAAGGCCATTGCGGATCTGCAGGAGCCCATCCTGCGGCTGGGCAGCGCCCCCAAGACGTACAGCCTGTATATCGGTATCCCGTTCTGCCCCTCCCGGTGCAGCTATTGCAGTTTTGTCAGCTGCAACCTTGACCGGGACCGCAAACTGGTGCAGCCCTACGTGGACTGCCTGTGCAGAGAGGTGGAAGCCATCCGGGAGCAGGCTGACAAAGCGGGCTTGAAGCTGTGCAGCATCTACATCGGCGGCGGGACGCCCACCAGCCTTTCCGCTGACCAGCTGCGCCAACTGATGGGCACGGTGCGGGACAACTTCGACCTCTCCAGGGTGGTGGAATACACTGTGGAAGCGGGCCGTCCCGACTGCACCGATGCCGAGAAGCTGGCCGTTATCAAGGAGTACGGGGCCACCCGCATTTCCATCAACCCCCAGACCTTCTCGGACGAGGTGCTGGCGGGCATTGGACGCAAGCACTCGGCCCAGGATATTCTGGACTGTTACGCCGATGCCCGGCGGGCGGGCCATGATGATATCAACATGGATCTCATCGCGGGCCTGCCCGGGGATACCGTTGAGGGCTTTGAGCACAGCCTGCGGCAGGCCATCGCTCTGGACCCCGAGAACATCACCGTCCATACCCTGACCCTCAAGCGGGCTTCCCGCATCGTCATCGAGGATCAGAAGGAGAACGATTACGCCGATGTGGCGGCTATGCTGGAAAAGTGCCAGCTGCTGGCCGACGCGGGATATCGCCCTTATTACCTCTATCGCCAGAAGAACACCCTGCAGAATCTGGAAAACGTGGGCTGGTGCAAGCCGGGCCACGAAGGGTATTATAATATCTATATCATGGAGGAAGTCCAGACCATCCTTTCCGCAGGCGCGGGCGGCAGCACGAAGCTGGTGGCCGACGGCGGCAAACGGATGCAGCGCATCTTCAATTTCAAGTATCCGACAGAGTATATCCAGCGCTTTGCGGAGGTACTGGAGCGCAAAAAAGGAGTGGCTGATTTTTATGATCACGATTTGGGTCCCGAAACGGTTGGTTGAGATCGGGCTGTATAATGTTGCAGCCCAGAGCCCCCAGCAGTTGGCAGAGCTAT
>CALDLZ010000338.1 GCA_937915335.1 uncultured Faecalibacterium sp. | reverse complement strand
CAGCATCTGGAGCATCTCGTCAGCGGTGGCGGTGCGAAGCACCAGCTCTACCTGCGGGCAAAGGGCATGATACCGCTGTAAAAGGTCGGGAAGGAAGGTGCTGCAGACTGAATCCGCCAGCGCCACCCGCAGAGTACCGTTGACCTGACGGGCAGGCTGCAAAGCGGCCTTGGCCTGCTCGGCGGTGGTCAGCAGAGAGCGGGCATAGGTCAGGAAGGTCTGCCCGGCATCGGTCAGCCGAACGGTTTTTCCCACCCGGTCAAACAGGGGTGTTTCCAGCTCGGCCTCCAACTGGGCTACCTGGGCCGACACGGCCGACTGGGAATAGCCCAGTTCCCGCGCGGCGTGGGAAAAGCTGTGCAGCTCGGCAATATGCAAAAAGGTATTGATGGTACGAAGTTCCACGGCGGAACCTCTCAGCGGCGGGTGATGTCAGTCACAGTCAAGATCTCACCATCCACGACAAAATGAACTTCCAACCCTGAAAATTCCATTCCGTATACCCGTTTCGGGTCATGCTGATAGGAGGGGCGAGGGTCATTTTCCAGCACCCCCCGCAAGCCCTCCCGCTCGGCGGGGGGCACAGTCTCCCACAGCTCCGGAGGACATGCAACCTTCAGCTTGTGCATCTGGGTCTGTGCCGTGAAGCCTGCCGTCGCGTCCGGATGGCAGTCGGCGTAGGGAATATAGGGTTTGATGTCGTAGATGGGGGTGCCGTCCATCAGGTCAGCGCCCCGTACGATGAGCACCGGGCCCACCTCGGGGCGGTGCTCGATGGCTTCCAGTTTGACGCTGGACAGACCCAGCGGATTTGGCCGGAAGGGGGAACGGGTGGCAAACACCCCCATCCGGGTGTTGCCGCCCAGACGCGGGGGCCGGACAGTAGGCGACCAGGTGTCCCGTACCGCGCCGGAAAACTGCCACACCAGCCAGATGTGGCTGAAATCCCCCAATCCGCGCAGAGCGTCAGCGTTGCGGAACTCCGGCGTGAAGATGATCTCGCCCCGCAGGCCGTCCACCAGCCCGCTCTGCCGGGGAATGCCAAACTTGGTCGGGAAGGCGGTGTGGATGTGCGCGATGACTTTCAGGGTCATGTTTTCATTGCTCATATTATAAACCTCTGCAGAACCCCACGGCTCTGCCCTCGATCTGGATCTCGTTCAATTGCGGCCCGGCGTAGATCATGGGCGGGCAGACAGCGGCATTGTCGGCCAGTAGCATGACGGTATCACCCTGCCGGTGGAAATGCTTCAAGGTGGCTTCGTCGCCGATCCGTACGGCGGCGATCTCGCCCTGTTCTACCTCGGGTTGGCGGCGGATGCAGACGATGTCGCCATCACAGATGGTGGGAGCCATACTGTTGCCGTGGCAGGTCAGGGCAAAGTCAGCGTGCCAGGCAGCCGGGACACCGATGTAGCACTCAATGTTCTGCTCGGCGGTGATGGGCGTGCCGCAGGCAATGCTGCCCACCAGCGGTACACGCACCATCTCAGGCAGGGGCTCAAAGCCCGGCGGTGGGGCGGACACGGCATTTTCCAGCCCCATCAGCCAGGCTGGGGTGGTTTCCAATGCGGCGGCGAACTCCTCTACCTTGGACTGCGGGATGTCGTTGATCCCTTTTTCCAGCTTGGTGATAGAGGATTTGGAGCGGTAACCCATCCGCTGGGCAAGCTCCTCCTGGGAAAGTCCCAGCTCAAGCCGGCGCTGTAAGATGCGGTGGGAAAGCTCTGACATGGCATTCCCCTCCTTTCCCTCTGAAAAGAATGTTCTGCCGTGAGTATACCAGAAAAGTGCATGAAATTCAACAATTTTTGCGTGATTTTGGCAAAACAGTTGACAATAAATCAACAGTGAACTATAATACAACCAAAGATTGTGAAATGAATCCGCAGAAAACGAAATGAAAGGAGCATTCTCCATGACCAATACCGAACAGATCCGCACTTACATCGACAACCGCGGCCTCAAGCTGAGCCATGTGGCACGGGTGCTGGGCATTAGCTGCAGCGCTCTGCACCAGAAACTGAACGACGAAAGTGATTTCAAAATCAGGGAAGCTGACCGCCTCTCGGCCATGCTGGGCCTGACCATGGAGCAGAGAGATGCCTGCTTCTTTGGCCCGGGAACCCCGATGTATCAGGGAAAGGGGGCCGCATGATGACTGCCGAACAGCGCAAAAAGACCAGGGAAGCCCTGCAAAATTACGGCATCCGCCAGTGGGCCCGCAGCCCGGCCAACTGGGGCTGGGCCCGGGCCATCCAGCAGACGCAGGACTATTATAACAGCATCGCCGACCCCATCCGGGCCGGGCTGCTCCAGCTGCGCTATCTGGAGCACCGCAGGGAAGAGGATGTGCTGGAGCGGCTCTGCATCGGGCGCACCACCTACCAGAAAGCTCAGCTCGACCTGCTGAGCACCGTGGCCGTCTTTGCCGCCCGTTACGGTGCCCTGTGACGCAAAATGCCCCCGGGCCATTGTCCGGGAGCATTGCAGTTAGTGCGTTTTCTTTTCCGGGGTGTCACAGTGCTGGTGACAGGAGGCGCAGTTGCCGCCGCAGCCTTCACCCTTCCAGCCGCCCTGCTTGGAAATCCAGACCACTGCCAGAGCAAACAGCCCTGCCAGAACCAGAATGGTAATGATCCCGCGAAGTGTCAGCATTGAAAAAACCTCTCTTTTTGCGCTGGAATGCGCAATTTCAGTATACACTATTTTGTCTGAAAGAGCAACAGCCCCCGGGCAAGAAAAAATTGCGAAAAAATCAAAATTGGGACTTGCCAACCCGTGCCGGTTGTGGTATAATCCTCTTGTTCCGATTCGGAGGATTAGCTCAGCTGGTTAGAGCACCTGCATCACACGCAGGGGGTCTGGGGTTCGAGTCCCTAATTCTCCACCATACAGTTCGTACCTGAACCCAATTCTTTGCAAAAAAGGGTTCGGGTATTTTTTTGTTTATCGGAGGTTTGCGTTTGCGATAGCAACAAACACCCCAGTGGGGTGTTTGAGCAACAGAACGGTCTGCGTTAGCAGATGGAGGGGCCTTGCCCCGACAAGTTCTGCGGAAGGAATACTCGGAACGGTAAACAAGCAAAGGCAGGGTATCACTATGATGGTGGTATCCTGCCTTTTGCTTTGGAATCAAGTTATCCTTGTGCGAACTTGGGTGTCTTTCTTATATAACTAATACGTTTCGGCAACGCATTCCGTACAGGGCGCTTCAACCTTTTGTATTTGATTCGGTCAGCACAAAAGTCAGTTCTGCCGTGGCAGCGCACTTGCCATCCACATAGGCGGACGCTTTGCCAATCCCCACCGGCCCACGCTGTTCCACCAATTCGCAGTGGAGATTGAGCACATCGCCGGGGATGACCTGCCTGCGGAAGCGGGCATTTTTGATGCCGCCGAAGAGGGCCAGTTTCCCTTTGTTTTCCGTCAGGCTGAGCGCTGCCACGGCCCCGGTCTGGGCCAGTGCTTCGAGGATGAGTACGCCCGGCATCACCGGCTGGCCCGGGAAGTGGCCGTTGAAAAATTCTTCATTGCGGGAAACGCACTTGCGGCCGATAGCCCACTGTCCCGGCTCGTAGTCCAGGATGCGGTCTACGAGGGAAAAGGGGTAGCGGTGCGGCAGAATGGCTGCGATTTGTTCGCTGTTCAAAGCGTTTGCGTGTTCGCGTACGGTGCGTGGTTCTGCCATGGTCAGCCCTCCCATCTGCGCAGGGCGATGCAGGCATTGTGCCCGCCAAAGCCCAGGCTGTTGCTCAGTGCGTAGGTCATGGCCATCTCCCGGCCCACATTGGGCACATAGTCCAGGTCGCACTCCGGGTCAGGTTGTTCGTAGTGGATGGTGGGCGGGGCGAATTGATCGAGCAGGGCCAGCGCCGTGAACACGGCTTCGATGCCGCCTGCGCCGCCCAGCAGGTGGCCAGTCATGCTCTTGGTGCTTACCACGGTCAGCTGCTTTGCGTGTTCTCCGAACACGGCGTGGATGGCGGCAGTCTCGCAGGCATCGTTCATGTGGGTGCCAGTGCCGTGGGCGTTGATGTGATCCACCTGTTCTGGTGCGATGCCCGCATCAGCTAGCGTCAACTTCATGCAGTCGATGGCACCTGCGCCGCCGGGAGCCGGAGCTGTAAAGTGATAGGCATCGCAGTTGGCACCGTAGCCCACTACCTCGGCATAGATGTGTGCATTGCGTGCTTTGGCGTGTTCCAGCTCTTCCAGCACCAAAACGCCGCTGCCTTCGCCCATGACGAAGCCGCTGCGTCGTGCATCAAAGGGCAGGCTGGCCGCGTCCGGGTCAGTGGCCGTGGAAAGTGCCTTCATACTGGTAAAGCCGCCAATGCCCAGCGGGCTGATGCAGCTTTCCGCACCGCCGCAGACCATGGCGGCCTCGTAACCATCGCGGATGCGGTGGAACGCATCGCCCACGGCGTTGGTGCCGCCCGCGCAGGCAGTCACGGGGCAGGTACACATGCCTTTCAGCCCAAAGCGGATGGCGACCTGTGCGGCTGCCATGTTGGCAATGGACATGGGCACAAAGTAGGGGCTGACCTTTTCCATGCCCTTCTCTTCGCCACGGGTGTGCTGCTCTTCGATGGTGGGCAGGCCTCCGATGCCGCTGGAGAGGATGACACCGATGTTTTTGGCATCGGCTTCGGTGTCGATGCCGCTGTCGGCGAGGGCTTCACTGGCAGCGGCCAGCGCCAGCAGTGTGAAACGAGCAATCTTGCGAGCTTCCTTTTTATCCACAACGGTTTCCGGGTCAAAGTTTTTTACTTCGCCCGCCAGCCTGCACTTGAACGCGCTGGTGTCGAACTGGGTGATGGGCCCGATGCCGCATTTGCCCTCCCTGGCGGCGGCCCAGCTGTCGGAAACGTTGTTGCCAAGCGGATTTACCGTGCCAAGGCCGGTAATCACGACTCTGCGTTTTTCCATGAGAAGTTTCTCCTTTTTACATTGCCATGCCGCCATCTGCACAGAGCACCTGCCCGGTGAGATAGCTGCTTTGTTCTGCGGCAAAGAACGCCACGGCGTTTGCCACGTCCTCCGGAATGCCGGGGCGACCGAGGGGGATGCCCTTTGTCATTTCGGCGCGGACAGCCTCCGGCAGGGCGGCAGTCATGTCGGTCTCGATGAAGCCGGGGGCCACCGCATTGACGGTTATGTTCCGGCCTGCCAGTTCCCGCGCGAGACTCTTGGTCAGACCGAGGAGCCCGGCCTTGCTGGCGGCGTAATTCGTCTGGCCCGCATTGCCCCGCAGAGCCACCACGCTGGAAAGATTCACGATGCGGCCATATCGCTGGCGCACCATGCGGCGGGCGGCTTCCTTACAGCAGAGGAACGCACCCTTGAGGTTCGCGTTCAGCACGGCATCAAAGTCTGCTTCGCTCATGCAGAGGATCAGGTTGTCCCGGGTGATACCTGCATTGTTCACGAGGATGTCCACACGGCCAAAGGCGTGGATGGCTTCTTCAAAGAGACGCTTGCAGTCCTCGGCGTTGGAAACATCGGCCTGTACGGCCACAGCTTCGGCCCCGGCAGCTTTGCAAAGGGCTACGACCTCAGCGGCAGCGGCTTCGCCGTGACAGTAGTTCACTACCAGATTGCAGCCCTGTTTTGCCAGTGCGATGCAGACGGCCCGGCCGATGCCCCGGCTTCCGCCGGTGACGATGGCAGTGCGGATGATCATTTCTTCGCTCATTATTCTTCCTTCCATGCGGTCAGCACCGCATCCAGCTGTGCCGGAGTTTCCACGGCGGCACAGGTCATGCCGGGCAGGGTCTTTTTCACAAAACCGGAAAGCGCGTTACCCGGACCGACTTCCAGAATATGATCTGCGCCCAGTTGCCCCAAGCGGCGGAGGGTGTCCTCCATGTAAACGCTGCTCTGCACCTGCCGGACAAGCAGGGCCGGAATGCTGTTGGCTTCGCTCTTTTCATGCCCCAGGCAGTTGAAGAGCACAGGTACCCGCATTTCGCCGAATGGTTCCGTTTCAAACCGCTTGGCCAGCGCGTCCCCGGCGGGAGCCATGAGACGGGTGTGGAAGGGGCCGCTGACCTTCAGCGGGATACAGCGGCGGGCACCGGCCGCTTTTGGAAGTTTGGCG
>CALDLZ010000337.1 GCA_937915335.1 uncultured Faecalibacterium sp. | reverse complement strand
GCGCTTTCTCTGCCTCTTCCTCACCATGTACCATCTTGGTCAACTCATAGGCCAGGATTTCCTTGGCACGATTCAGCTCGCTGCCCTCCCACTTATCCATCTCGTCGATCTGATCCAGCGGCAGGAAGGTCAGCATACGGATGCACTTGAGGACATCGCTGTCACCCACATTGCGCCAATACTGGTAGAAATCGAAGGGGCTGGTCTTATTGGGATCAAGCCAAACGGCGTTACCGGCGGTTTTGCCCATCTTGTGCCCCTGAGAATCGGTAAGCAAAGTGATGGTCATCGCATGGGCGTCCTTGCCCAGCTTGCGGCGGATCAGCTCCGTGCCGCCCAGCATGTTGCTCCACTGGTCATCGCCGCCGAACTGCATGTTGCAGCCGTAGTGCTGGAACATGTAGTAGAAGTCGTAGCTCTGCATAATCATGTAGTTAAACTCGAGGAAAGACAGGCCCTTCTCCATGCGCTGTTCGTAGCACTTGGCACGCAGCATGTTGTTGACGGAGAAGCAGGCACCCACATCACGCAGCAGCTCAACATAGTTCAGGTTCAGCAGCCAATCAGCATTGTTCAGCATCAAAGCTTTACCCTCGGAGAAGTCGATGAATTTCTCCATCTGTTTCTTGAAGCAGGCAGCGTTGTGGGCAATGTCCTCTTTCGTCAGCATCTTGCGCATGTCGGTACGGCCAGAGGGGTCACCGATCATGGTCGTGCCGCCGCCGATCAGGGCGATAGGCTTGTTGCCGGCCATCTGCAGTCGCTTCATCAGAGTCAGGGCCATAAAGTGGCCAGCGGTCAGGCTATCAGCAGTGCAGTCAAAACCGATGTAAAAGGTGGCTTTGCCGTTGTTGATGAGGTCGATGATCTCATCATCGGTGATCTGGGCCACCAGGCCGCGGGCTTTCAGTTCTTCGTAAAGGGTCATTGGATTATCCTCCTTGTTTTGTCGGGCAGAGGACAAAACAACGCCCTCTGCCAAAAATGAATTTGGCAGAGGGCGAGAAAAATCGCGGTACCACCTCTGTTTGCCGTTCCCTCACAGAAACGGCCTTCACGAGTGCACTCCTCAGAGATGGAGGACACTCCTGCGTTTGTAACGCTCGCACGCGGCACAGCCTACTAGCCCAAAGCATTCAGCCTGCAGCTCCGGGAGGTATTTCGCCTGCCATTCTGCAGCCCCTTTCACCAACCGGGGCTTCTCTGAGCAGAATATTGCAGGGTACTTGTTCCCTTCATAGCTTTTAACAAGAAATAGTTTAACATATTTATTGTGGGGTGTCAAGGTAGTCTATGACCTGTAGGTTTACTGTAGGTTTACAATAGGGTGAAACGGGCCGGAAGATGAGGAAGCTGATGCCTCCGAGATAGACTGAAAGCCACAATTTTTCCCTCGTGATCCCAGTATACCATAAACCAGCCTTATAACTCAGCCATTTTTCGGGCATTGGTTTTCTAACTTTGAAAGTAGATTTACTTCAAGTACTCTTCAGTACTCTTACGGATTTCTTCTTCAACTTTTTCAGCAACTTCCTTATTCCCTGCGCTGACAGAAATATACGTCTTCAGCTTCGGCTCAGTACCGGAAGGACGTACCACGATGGAGCAGTTATCTTCTAGCAGGAACTTTAGCACATCGGACTTCGGCAGGCCGTCCAGACCTGGCGCATAGTCCAGCAGCTTGATGACTTTCTTACCGCCGAACCCTTTGATGTCTCCACGGAATACCTGCATGATGCTCTGCATCTTGGCAAAACCGGCACTGCCGTCGAACTCGTAGCTGTGCAGGGTATTCAGGCAGTAGCCATATGTCTTGTACAGCTCGTCCAGCTTGTCCAGCAAGCTGATACCCTGAGTAGCATAGTAGCTGAACATCTCACAGATCATATAGGCACCTTCTACGCCGTCCTTGTCACGGACGTAAGAACCGGTCAGGTAGCCATAGCTCTCCTCAAAGCCGAACACATAGCTGTCGGCCTTGCCCTGCTGTTCCAGCTTGCCAATCTGTTCACCAATGAACTTGAAACCAGTCAACACGTTGATAGTGTGCAGGCCATAGTGGGTCGCAATCTGCTCACCCATGTCCATCGTAACGATAGTCTTGACCATGACGGGATCGGCAGGCATCTTGCCATGCTTCACACGCTGGCTGCAAATGTAGTCCAGCAACAGCATACCAGTCTGGTTACCAGACAGCAGTTCATAATCCCCTGCTTTGTTCTTGACGGCAATACCCACACGGTCGCAATCCGGATCAGTCGCCAGCAGTAGGTCAGCGTCGCACTTCTTGGCATATTTCATGCCCAGTGCCATAGTCTCTTTGATTTCCGGGTTGGGGTACGGGCAAGTCGGAAAGTTGCCATCCGGTTGCTCTTGCTCTTTGACCACGGTGATATTAGTATAGCCCATTTCTTTCAAGGTACGGGTCACAGGCTTCAGACCGGTGCCATTCAGCGGACTGTACACGATAGCTACATCCTTGTTGACTTCTTCACCAAACAGAACGGACTGGCTTTTGACCTGCTCCACAAATGCGGTGTAGACCTCATCCGGGATATATTGGATGCTGCCGTTCGCCATGCCTGCTTCAAAGTCGCTAGTCTTGACCTCTGCAAAGATGTCAAGCTTCTCGATCTCGGCCAGAATTTCTGCTGCGGCCTCTGTGGTAATCTGGCAGCCATCGGCACCGTAGACCTTGTAGCCGTTGTACTTGCTGGGATTGTGGGAAGCCGTGACCATAACGCCAGCCGAAGTGTACAGATAGCGAGTCGCAAAAGACACGGTCGGCACCGGCATCAGGACAGGCCAAATGTTGACCTTAACGCCATTTGCCGCAAACACGCCTGCGGCAACCTTAGCAAATACATCACTCTTGATGCGGCTGTCATAGCCGATGGCCACAGACGGCTCTGCAAAGTTCTTCTTCAGATAATCGGCCAGACCCTGAGAAGCCTTTGCCACAGTGTAAACATTCATACGGTTAGTGCCTGCGCCAATCACACCGCGTAGACCGCCAGTACCGAAAGCGAGGTCACGGTAAAAAGCATCTTCAATTTTTGCATCATCCAACGTTTTCAGTTCAGCGGCAACGTCCGCATCTACGGTTGCATTTGCCAGCCAACGCTCGTATTCCTTTTTAATATCCATGTTTTTAACCTCTTACATCCAGAAATTGTGCCTGCCCATGAATCGTCAGTGTTTCGGAATCCGCCGGGACAAAGATACAGTCACCCTTATAAAAAGCGATGCTGCCATCTTCATAAGAAATCGTGCCGCAACCATTAACGCAGAGTAATACACGGAATGCAATTTCATCCGCCCGGTAGTGTACTTTTTGCCGCCGCTCGGTGTTAACGATCATCCGGTACACTTCAAAATACTTGCAGCGTGTCAAAAGCTCAGATGCAATTCCCTGTCGATATTTCAGAACTCGAAGCGGCTGACGGGGTTCGGCACTGCTTTTCAGATTGGCCACCTGCAGTGCCTTATCCACATGCAGTTCTCGCTTCTTACCGTCCTTACCCACACGATCATAGTCATACAAACGATAGGTTAGGTTGGAATTTTCCTGAATTTCTGCCACAAGTGCACCTGCACCGATTGCGTGAATGGTACCAGCTTCGATAAAAAACACATCATCCTTCTTAACTGGTACCCATTGCAGATCCGTCATCAATGTACCCTCCGCAATGGCCTTGCACATCTGCTCTTCGGTACGATCTCGCTTCAATCCATAGACGAGTTTTGCATCCTTACCTGCATCCAGCACATACCACATTTCAGTCTTGCCCAGCTGACCATTTTCATGCTCTTTGGCATAGGCATCCGTTGGATGTACCTGTACAGACAAATCTTTTTTTGCATCAATGAATTTGATTAGGATAGGAAGTGCGTTTTCACCTTTATGCCGTTCGCCCAAATACTCCGGATGTGTTTTCAGCACTTCGGCCAGTTCCTGCCCATCGAATTCACCACCCACAACATAGCTGGGGCCATCCGGATGGGTGGAACACTCCCATGTCTCAGCCAACGGGGTCAAGTCGATATTCTTTTCAAATTCATCATTCAATCGGCTTCCGCC
>CALDLZ010000336.1 GCA_937915335.1 uncultured Faecalibacterium sp. | reverse complement strand
GGCTCTCCCTTTGGGAGAGCTGGCAAAGCCGTAAGGCTTTGACTGAGAGGGTTTACCCCTCAAAGGAGGCACCACCCTTGAATCATTTCTTTGCACTCTTTTACCGCCTTTACCTGTTCCTTCTGGCCCCCTCCGCCGCCCACTACATCAACGGCGGGCCCAGTCTGCCGCCGCCGCTGACATCGGAGCAGGAAAAGGCCCTGCTGGTCCGGATGATGGCAGGTGATGCCGCCGCGCGGGACGACCTTATCACCCACAACCTGCGGCTGGTGGTCTACCTTGCCAAAAAGTACGAGAGCAGCGGCGTGCCCCAAGAGGACATGATCTCCATCGGCACCATCGGGCTCATTAAGGCGGTAAATACCTTCACGCCCGAGAGGAATATCAAGCTTGCCACCTATGCCAGCCGGTGCATCGGCAACGAGATTCTGATGTACCTGCGCAAAAGCTCAAACCGGCGGCAGGAGGCCAGCATCGACGAGCCCCTCAACACCGACGGCGACGGCAACGAGCTGCTGCTCTCAGACGTGCTGGGCAGCGACGAGAATCAGGTAGGCCTGCAGTTGGAGCAAGCCGCCGAGCGTGCCACCCTCCGGCGCTCGGTGGAGCAGCTGAACCCCCGGGAGCGGCAGATCATGGAGCTGCGCTTCGGTCTGGTGGACGGCGTGGAGCGCCCCCAAAAGGAGGCCGCCGATGCCCTGGGCATCAGCCAGAGCTACATCTCACGGTTGGAAAAGCGGATCATAAGGCAGCTGAAGGAGGTGCTGGAACGAGAATAACCCCACCGTCATCCCTTCGGGATGCCACCGCCCCTAATAGGGGCGGCCTTGGCAAAAAGGACAACTTTGTGGGCACTGCCAAGGGCCCCACTATTAGGGGGGCTGTCACCGCAGGTGACTGGGGGGTTAAGCTGAGAGGGCGAGGATGCTAACAATTCCCATGTATCTTCCCTTCCCTTACACCCCATACTTCCGGTAAGTCCAAACGAAACCGGAGGTTCGGGGGATGTACAACAAAGTGGAATTGTGCGGGGTGGACACAGCCCAGCTGCCGGTGCTGTCGGAAGCGGAAAAGCGGCAGCTGCTCACCCGGGCGCGGGCGGGAGATGCCGCCGCCCGGCAGGCTATGATCGAGGGCAACCTGCGGCTTGTCCTCAGCGTTGTGCAGCGGTTCGCCCAGCGGGGGGAGAATCTGGACGATCTGTTTCAGGTGGGGTGTATCGGGCTCATCAAGGCCATTGACAACTTTGACCCGGCCCAGCCGGTGCGTTTTTCCACCTACGGCGTGCCCATGATCATCGGGGAGATTCGGCGCTTCCTGCGGGACAACAACGCCCTGCGGGTCAGCCGCAGCCTGCGGGACACCGCCTACAAGGCCATGCAGGCCCGGGAGGTGCTGGAAAAGCAGTTGGGCCGGGAACCCACCGTGGACGAAGTTGCCCGGCAGGCGGGTCTTTCCCGCCGGGAGGTGACCGCGGCGCTGGAATCGGTGGTGGAACCCATCAGCCTGGAGGAGCCCCTCTACACCGACGGCGGCGATGCCATGTACGTCATCGATCAGGTGCGCGACCCCGACGGCGAGGACAGCTGGATCAGCGGGCTGGAATTCCGGCAGACCGTGGCCGGTCTGACCCCGCGGGAAAAGCGCATCATGGAACTGCGCTACCTCAAAGGCGAGACCCAGATGGAGGTTGCCCGGGAGATCGGCATCAGCCAGGCGCAGGTCTCCCGGCTGGAAAAGGCCGCACTGGAGCAGTTCCGGCACCGGTAAGCAGGCAAAAGCGGCGCAGAGTTCTGCGCCGCTTTCCTATTTCTTCAGGTATTTGCGCCTTGTCGCCGCCCCGCCCCGCAGGTGGCGCTCGGCCTTGTTGCGGGCCAGCACCGCCTGCACCTGTGCAAACAGGGCCGGGTTCACAGTCCGCAGCCGGGTTGAAACATCCTTGTGCACCGTCGATTTGCTGCACCCGAACG
>CALDLZ010000335.1 GCA_937915335.1 uncultured Faecalibacterium sp. | reverse complement strand
GATAAAGAATCCATGGCAAACACCGGCATTGATTCTGACCGCACCGCCACCCTCACCCGGCAGGCCAACGGCACCTACACCCTGACCCTGCCGGTAAAACAGGTGTCCAAAATGGGAGTCACCGGCTACTTGTCCGGCCTGACCATCGGCGATGTGACCTACGACGGCACCCTGACCGGTGATTTCAGCAAGGCCACGGCAGTGCTCACCATCAAGAACCTGCCCGCCTCGGTGCTGACCGGCAGCGATGTGAACAAATCCGTCCTTGTGACCTGCAATATCCAGATGGATATGTCCCTCCTCGGCGAGATCAATACCACCGCCCGGATGTGCATCTGGAACAAAAAGTAACGTTTTCCCCTGCCCTGAACCGCAGGTGCGGCCCGCTTCCCTGCCGAAGCGCCGCACCTGCGGTTTTTGTTTTGCTTCTATTGTGGAATCCACCAAAAATCCATTGCCGGTTCTGTGCAGGTTTCACATTGACATTTTCTTGTTAAATCTCTAGTATATTAGTCGATCCACCCGGAATACCGGATGCTCCACTCTGGAACGATGAGGCGAAAATCTATGGAACCGAAAAAATATCTTTCTGATATCCATCTGGGAAATTACACCGAGCAGTATGAGACCCGCTACGCCACTGCTGACACCATGCTGTTCGATGCAGGCCGCAAGCAGGAGCTGCTGAACGGCGCATGGAACTATGCCGTCGACGCTTATGACACCTGTCTGCGCCAGAAATGGTTCAAGGAACGCTATGTAGACGAGCAGGGTTTCTCCCTGCCCGTGGACTACTCCTTCGATCAGTGGGAAACAATGCAGCTCCCCGCAAGCTGGAACACCGTGAGCCGGGAGTTCTTGCTCTACGATGGCAGCATGGTCTTCACCCGGAAGTTCAGCTACGAGGCCAACAGTGCCGATGAGGAAGTCTACCTCAAGATCGGTGCCGCCAACTACCTCTGTCGCGTCTTTTTGAACGGTGAATATGTGGGCATGCACCGCGGCGGCTCCACCCCGGCCTACTGGAACATCACCGAGCTCCTCAAACCCAGCAACCGCATCTTGATCGCTGTGGACAGCACCCGCCGCCCGGAGCAGGTGCCCACCGAGAACACCGACTGGTTCAACTACGGTGGTGTCTACCGGGACATTGCCCTCATCCGGGTTCCCAAACTCCATATTCAAAACTTCCGCATTGCGCTGGCCCCGGACGGCACCTTCCACCACATCACGGCCAAGGTCGCCCTCTCCCAGCCGGTCCACGAGACCGCCGTTCTCTCCATTCCGGAACTGGGCATCCAGCAGGATATCGCACTGGAAAACGGTGTCGGTGAAGTCACCCTGGACGCTGCCCCTGAACTGTGGACACCGGAAAGCCCGAAGTTGTATGATGTCGAGGTCACCTGCGGAAAGGACATGGTCCATGACCGCGTCGGCTTCCGTGAGATCCGAGTCCAGGGCACCGAAATCCTGCTCAATGGCAAGCCGCTCTTCCTGCGCGGCATCAGCTGCCATGAGGAGAGCGTGACCCACGGCAAGGCTCTGACAGACGAAGAACGTATCGAAAACATCCGCCTTGCTAAGGAGCTGGGCTGCAACTTCATGCGCATCGCCCACTACCCCCACCACGAGAACATGGCCAAGCTCGCCGATGAGATGGGCCTGTTGCTGTGGGAGGAAATCCCCGTTTACTGGGCCATCCGTTTCACCCGCGAAAAAACCTACCAGGATGCCGAGAACCAGCTGCGTGAGCTCATCAACCGCGACTGGAACCGCGCCAGTGTCATCGTCTGGTCGGTGGGCAACGAGAACGCCGACAGCGACGAGCGCCTGGCCTTTATGAGCGGACTGGCCAACCGCGCCCACGCCGAGGATCCGACCCGTCTCGTCTCCGCTGCCTGCCTTGTGGATGCCGAGGAGAACCGTATCAAGGACCGTTTGGAACAGTACCTCGACGTCATCGGTGTCAACGAATACTGCGGCTGGTACACCCCCGATTTCAACAAGCTGCCGGAACTGATGATCAACAGCGCCCCCACAAAGCCGGTCATCATCACCGAGTTTGGTGCCGATGCTCTCAAGGGTTACCACGGCACTACCTCCGATAAGGGCACCGAGGAATACCAGGTTCACGTCTATGAACAGCAGATCGAAACGCTGCGCAAGATTTCCTACGTCAAGGGTATGACCCCCTGGATCCTGTACGACTTCCGCTGCCCCCGCCGCACCGGCGTTTTGCAGAAATACTACAACCGCAAGGGCCTGCTCTCCGAGGACAAGACCTACAAGAAGCCTGCCTTCTACGTATTGCAGAAGTTCTATCACGAGCTCGAAAAAGAGGGCCGCTGAGCCCCGACACAAAAGGTGCTGCCGCACATCGCATGGTGCGGCAGCACCTTTTTGTGATTACAGCTCCATCTTCCGCTCCACGAAGTCCGTGACCATGGTGTCCAGCTGGCTCATGGCGTGTTCCGCACCCTTTGCCAGCTTGCGGGCGGTGCGCTTGACCTGCCGCTGGTTCTGGGTCATGGCCATGGTGCCCACGGCCCCCAGGGCCGCACCCGCCGCCATCCCCAGCAGAACACCGCCGGAGGAAGCTTGACGATTTCCATTTTTCATGCTGATATCTCCTTTCAGTTCTGTGATTTTTTGCCGCTGGTACTAGTATTTCCTGCAAAGAATCCGGTATACGCTTTTTTTGTCCAGCAAAATGTGGTATACTGTATCATACGCTGAGAAACTGGGCCCTGTGCGGCCCGTGGATGGCGCAAAGGAGGATCCTTTTTGTTGAAACCAACTGAACCGAAAAAAATTCTCTGCATCCACGACTTATCCGGCATGGGCCGGTGCAGTCTGGCAGTCATCCTGCCGGTGCTGTCGGTCATGGGCTGTCAGCCTGTGGCTCTGCCCACCGTGGTACTCTCCACCCACACGGGCGGTCTGGGCGCCCCGGCACGGCTGGACGGTGCTACCTACGGGCTGGCTGCTCTGGACCACTACCGGGAACTGGGTGTGGAGTTCGACTGTATCTACACCGGCTACTTAGGCGGCGAGGAGCAGGTTGCACTGGCCGAAAAAGCCTTTGCATTCTGGCCCGCTGCCCGCAAGGTGGTGGATCCCGTGATGGGCGACAATGGCAGGGCCTATTCCACAGTGACCCCGGCCCTGATCGACCGGATGCGGGAGCTCTGCCGCAAGGCAGACCTCATCCTGCCCAACGCCACGGAGGCCGCTCTGCTGCTGAACGAAGAACCTCAAGCCGCTGATTTTGATGATGCTTCGGCACAGGCACTGGCTGACAAGCTGCTGAAGCTGGCCCCCAGCGCCGTGGTCACCGGACTACCCTTGGGGAAGTACATCGGCTGCGCAGGTGCCGGCAAGGAGGGCTTTGTCATCAAGAAGCTCCACATCAGCCGCAGCTTCCCCGGCACAGGCGACCTGTATGGTGCCGTGCTGATCGGCTCGCTGGTTCAGGGCAACGCCCTGAGTGCCGCTGCCGACAACGCCGCCGAGTTCGTCTCGCTGGCCATCCAGCAGACACCCGCAGACCAGGATACCCGCTACGGTGTCTGGTTCGAGCCTCTTCTGCCCCGGCTGTGCCCCATGCGGGAATTCTGAGGAGGGCCGCAATGAGTGAGAAACCGACCTTGAATATCGTTCTGGTGGAGCCCCGCATCCCCCAGAACACCGGCAACGTGGCCCGCACCTGTGCCTGCACGGCCTGCCGCCTGCATCTGGTGGGGCCCATGGGCTTTGCCATCGATGACAAAAAGCTCAAACATGCCGGGCTGGATTACTGGCACTATCTTGACATCAGTTATTACGACGGGCTGGAGGATTTCTTTGCTAAGAACAGGGGCCCGTTCTACTACTTTACCACCAAAGCACCCCAGCGCTACACCGACATTCAGTACCCGGACGGGTCTTACCTCGTGTTCGGGCGGGAGGATGCCGGCTTGCCAGAGGCATTGCTGGCGGCCAATCAGGAGTACTGCATCCGGATGCCCATGCGGGACACCTGCCGCAGCCTGAACCTGTCCAACAGCGTGGCCGTGGGTGTGTACGAGGTTCTGCGCCAGTGGGATTTCCCGGAGCTGCTGGACCATGGCCGTCTACGAGAATATGAATGGAAATGAGGGACATTATGAGCAAGATCGCGATTTTGACCGATTCCTCCTGTGATATCCCGCAGGAAATGGCCGAGAAGTACGGCATTGACATTATGAGCTTCCACATCCTGCTGGACGATGTGGATTACATCGAGCGTGTGAGCTGCACCAACGATGAGTTCTACGAGAAGATGCGCGCCGCCAAGGGCATCCCCTCCACGGCTGCCATCACACCCATCCAGTTCTGCGAAAAATACTGCCAGTATGTGGACGAGGGCTACACCGATGTGATCCATGTGCCCATCAATCGCAGTGGCTCTTCCACCTACAACAACGCCGTGATGGCACAGGGAATGCTGCGGGAGGAGCGTCCGGAGCACCATCTGAAGATCCACCTGCTGGATCCTCATACCTACTCCATGCCCTTTGGCTGGTATGTCTGCGAAATGGCCCGCAAGCTGCAGAACGGAGCCGAGATCAGCCACGTCATCCAGGAGTTTGAGACCCAGATGAACAAGATGGAGATCATCCTGGGACCTTACAGCCTGAAACAGATGAAGAAGAGCGGCCGCATCTCCGCCGCCGCCGCCGTCATGGGTGAGCTCATGGGCATCCGTCCCATCATCACCCTGATCGACGGCAAGACCAAGGTGGAGGCCAAGGTGCGCGGCGATGACAAGGTCGTGCCCGCCATGGTCGAGCTGGCCAAAAAGCGCAGCGAGGGTGTGGAGGATTTTGATTATATGATCGGCCACACCAACATCCCTCAGAAGGATGATCTGGTCAGAGCCTGCCGCAAGGCCTTTGGCAAAGACCCGCTCATCGTGTTCCCGCTGGGCGGCGTGGTCTCCGCCAACACCGGCCCCGACACCATTGCCATGGTCTATGTTGGCCACCCCAGAGGGTAATCTGAAGTTTTCTGAGAACCGTCCTTTTCCGGGCGGTTCTTTTTTATGCCTGTTCCCGTTGCATTTTTACCCGATTTATGCTATACTCCCTTTTGCTGTGCTTTGGCGCGGCAACCTGAAAGAGCAACTTAGGATTTTAGGCTCCCCGGCGTGTCTCGAACCATGCCGGGCCAAACCCACGGGGCTGGCGGTCCCTGTGCGGTCAAAATTCATCCGCCGGAGTATTGTTATGAATCAGAAATTTACCATCCGCAAACTGGCCCGCTGCGCCGTGGTCGCAGCCATTTATGTGGTTCTCTGCATGGCGCTGCAGCCGTTCTCGTTCAACGCGGTGCAGGTGCGTGTGGCCGAGGCCCTCTGCCTGCTGCCCGTGTTCGGCGCTGAGTACATCGCCGGTGTGGTGTTGGGCTGCTTCCTGGCAAACCTGCTGGGCTCTACCATCGTGGATGTCATCTTTGGCACCCTGGCCACCTTGCTGGCCTGCCTGGTGACCTACAAACTGCGGAATATCCGCTTCAAGGGTCTTGCCATCGTGCCTTCCCTGCCGCCCGTGCTCTTCAATGCCGTCATCATCGGTATTGAGATCGCCGTCCTCTTCCCCGATCCTTCCTCTTCCGCCCCGCTGTGGCTGGCCTGCGTCTTCAACGGTGTCTCTGTCGGCATCGGCGAGCTTATCAGCTGCACCGTGCTGGGCGTTCTGCTGGTCAAGATCATCGAGACCAACGCCGCTCTGCGGAAGGTCTTTGTCTCCGAATAAATAAAAAATCACCGGCCTGCTGATCGAGCAGCAGGTTTGGTATCACTTCAAAAAGGCTTCGTTTTTGTTGCTCGGCCTTTCAAAGAAACACCCCATGTCCACATCGGATGATGTCGGCATGGGGTGTTTTCATATTCAGAGTATCATGTTATTGGGTCACTTGTGCTCTTCCAGCCACCGCAGGGCCATATAGGCATAGGCCGCACTGCCCTCATAGAGGATGCTGTCGTCGAATTTCACCTTGGGGTGATGCTGACCGTAGGTGTAGCCCTCGTTGGCATTGCCTGCCGCCAGGAACATGCTGACGGTAGGCACCTCGTGGCTGACAAAGGCGAAGTCCTCGCTGCCGCCGCCGGGCTTGCCGCCGGTCATGGGGGTCATATCGACCGCCCCCTTGCCCAGCAGCTCGCCCATATAAGTCAGAGCGTTGCCGGCCAACTCCTTGTCCACCACCATGCAGGGGCAGTAGTTGCTGAAGGTGACCTCAGCCGTGCAGCGGTAAGCCGTGGCCACACCCTGCGCGATCTCGGTCATCCGCTTGTGCAGCAGCTCCGTCACCGCGCCCTCGGGGTCGATGGTGCGGATGGTACCCCACATATCGGCGGAATCCGGGATCACGTTGGAGGCCGCACCCGCCTGGAAGCGGCCGGTGGTGAACACGCCGAAGCTGTGGGCATCCAGCTCCCGGCTGTTGATCTCCTGCAGGGCAATGTGGATGTGTGCCGCCGCCGTGATAGGGTCGATGCACTTTTCCGGCATGGAGCCGTGGCCGCCCTTGCCGTGGACGGTGATATGGTACTGCTCGCAGCTTGCCATGGTGATGCCGCCGCAGGCAGGCACCAGCACTACACCGGCGGGGATGGGCATTCCGCCCAGCACGTGGAACATGACCGCCGCGTCCACCTTGGGATTCTCCAACAGGCCGTTGGCGATCATATCCGGCGAGCCCTGAAAGATTTCCTCGGCAGGCTGGAATTCCAGCTTCACAGTTCCCTCGATCTCATCCTCGTGCTCCTTGAGCAGCTTGGCGGCACCCAGCATCATGGCCGTGTGCATATCGTGGCCGCAGCCATGCATCTTGCCCGGCACCTCGGAAGCATACTCCACGCCAGACTCCTCCTGAATGGGCAGGGCATCCATATCGCCCCGCAGCAGGATGGTCTTGCCGGGCTTTTTGCCGCCCGCCAGTGCAATGACACCGGCCTTACCGCAGTCCTGTGGCTCGTAGCCCATCTCGGTCAGGGCCTTCTTCACCAGTGCCTTGGTCTGGGGCAGGTCAAAGCCCACCTCGGGGTGACGGTGCAGGGTGCGCCGCCACTCCACCAGCTGGGGCTCCAACACCTGAGCCTTACCCAGCAGCTCCTTTGCATTCAACATATCGATCAACTCCCGTTCTGTTTCTTTTAAGGTTGCTCAGTTCTCCCCGCCATTGTTTCCATCAGGGTGATACTGGGCGCAGGTGCACTTTTTCCACTTGAGGCCGCTGCCGCAGGGGCAGGGGTCATTGCGGCCGATTTTGATGACCCGGACGGGCTGGCCCTTGGGGGCACCCTTGGCACCGGGTGCTCCATTGCCGGGCACGAAACCTTCCCCGGTAGGCTTGGCCACCTGCTCGCGCTTGGGGGCCGCGCCTGCCTGCCGCACCTCGATGGTCAGCAGCATCTTGATGCTGGACTCACGGATGGAATCCACCATCTGGTCAAACATATCAAAGCCCTCGATGCGGTACTCCACGACGGGGTCCTTCTGGCCGTAGCCGCGCAGCGCAATGCCCTGCCGCAGCTGATCCATGTTATCGATGTGATCCATCCACATCCGATCCACGCACTTGAGCAGGCAGATACGCTCCAGCTCACGCATGAGGGGAGAGCCGTAGCGCTCTTCCTTATCCTTCAGGATGTCCATGCCGCGGTCGTACAGCATATCCGCAATGCTCTGCTGGGAAATGCTGTCGTAGTCAGCCACGGTGTAGTGGAAGTCGGCATCGGTGGTCAACCAGCCCTGATAGTGGCGGCGCAGGGCACCAAAATCCCACTCATCCTTCACGTCACCGGCCAGGAACTGCTTGCAGCTGGAATCGATGTTCTCCCGCAGCATGTTGTGCATCTCGGTGCTGATATCCTCGCCATCCAGCACCTTGCGGCGCTGACCATAGATGATCTCACGCTGCTGGTTCATCACGTCATCGTATTTCAGCACGTTCTTGCGGATCTCGAAGTTGCGGCCCTCCAGCTTCTTCTGGGCACTTTCCAGCGTGCTGGTGATCATCCGGTTCTCGATGGGGGTGTCCTCGTCGATCTTCAGGGTATCCATCAGGCTGGAGACCCGGTCACCGCCGAACAGGCGCATCAGGTCATCCTCCAGGCTCAGGTAGAAGCGGGAAGCGCCCGGGTCTCCCTGACGGCCTGCACGGCCGCGCAGCTGGTTATCAATGCGGCGGCTCTCGTGCCGCTCGGTGCCGATGATGAACAGGCCGCCCGCCTTGCGCACCTCGTCGGCCTCGGCCTCGATGGCAGGCTTGTACTGGGCGTACAGCTCCTCGAAGCGCTTGCGGGCAGCGAGAATATTCTCATCCGTGGTGTCGCCATGGCCGTCAGCCTCGGTCAGCAGCATTTCCACTGCATTCGGGTCAGCGTCCTCGGGCTTTTCCGGGTTGAGCAGGTTCTCACAGAAGTGTTCCTTGCGCATCTGGGCCTTGGCCATGAACTCAGCGTTGCCGCCCAGCATGATATCGGTACCACGGCCCGCCATGTTGGTGGCAATGGTGATAGCACCCTTTTTACCGGCCTGCGCCACGATCTCGGCCTCACGCTCATGGTTCTTGGCGTTCAGGACATTGAAATCCCGGGTATACTTTTGCAGCATCTTGGCCAGCGTCTCGCTCTTTTCCACGCTGACGGTACCCACCAGCACGGGCTGGCCGTTCTTGTGGCACTCCATCACCTGTTCAATGACAGCCTTATACTTGCCATTGACAGTCTTGTAGACCGCATCGGGGTAATCCTTGCGGATGTTGGGACGGTTGGTGGGCACGGTAACGATGTTCAGGCCATAAATTTCGGTGAACTCAGTGGCTTCCGTCTTGGCGGTACCGGTCATACCGGACAGCTTCTTATACATGCGGAAGTAATTCTGGAAGGTAATGGTGGCCAACGTCTTGCTCTCGGCGGCGATCTTCACGCCCTCTTTGGCCTCGATGGCCTGATGCAGACCCTCGTTGTAGCGGCGGCCGATCATCAGGCGGCCGGTGAACTCATCGACGATGATGACTTCGCCGTTTTTCACGACATAATCGATGTCCCTTTTCATCACGCCGTAAGCCTTGATGGCCTGGTCAATGTGGTGGGCCAGGGTCATGTTCTCGGCAGCGGCCAGGTTCTCGACCTTGAAGTATTCCTCGGCCTTCTTGATGCCCTTGGCGGTCAGGGTACAGGTCTTGTGCTTTTCGTCCACGACGTAATCGCCGTCGGCCTGGTCGTCAGCCTCCAGCTTATCCTCCAGCTCGACCACCACGCTCTTGCGCAGGGTGCGGACAAAGCGATCCACCTGGGTGTACAGGCTGGAGGAATCCTCGCCCTTGCCGGAGATGATCAGGGGGGTGCGAGCCTCATCGATCAGGATGG
>CALDLZ010000334.1 GCA_937915335.1 uncultured Faecalibacterium sp. | reverse complement strand
CTCTTTGCTATCCGGCGATTATCTGGATGATGAACCTCTTTCGTTGTTCCGTGTGACTTTGCACGGTATAGTGAGATGTCAGCCGGTTCTGAAAAGTCAAATAGCGTCTCCTGTGAACAGTGCATCAATTCAGAGAATTAGAAACGCTGGAAACAGGAAATCTCATTTCGAGCTTAACCGTCATACCACTCATCCCACGCTTCATCCTCGTCCTCATACCAGTCGCGGTTTTCTTCCCAGAGGTCTTCGGGATTGTCGTAGTCATCCCGGATGCTTCCGGAATTATCGCCTCCTGATGTACTCGGTGGTGTCCACGGAGGGGCAGAGTTTGGACGCCCAATGGGTGTCTCATAGTAAGTAAAGGCGTAGATGATTTCTTCTGTTTCACCCTTTGGCTGATGAGAATGGCAATAAGCTACGGTCTGTCCTTCACTGTTATACCAATGACAACCTTGCATAAAGCATGACAAGAAAAACAGCGGTGCGAGTGCAATCAGAAATCTACAACAAAGCCCATATACAGACGCTGCTAAGGCAGATATCTGTATATGGACTTCTTATTTGCTCGATTAAATCGTGGACGCAAATCGGAGTAGGCCGTCTGCATCCGTCCAATGTGAATGCAAAAGTAAATGGGTGAATTGCGTATAAATTAGGGGCGGAAATCAACGATTTTATTGTCTATGAGCCACGCAAAAGATAGGTGAATTATTTCTTCCCCCATGCCAAGTACAATGCTTGTACAAAGCTATATTTTACTTTTTCCGCTTTAGAATAGCGTCTAAAAGTTCAGTGTCTGAACGTGGAAGTTCATCATCTTCAAACTCGCCTAAATAGGTTACATCATGATACTTTTGCCCATCACGTTCGTAACCAGTATAGGGATAACCTCGCTGCGTAGTTCCTTGATATGGCTTGAACTCCGCTTCTGCTTCTTCTTTTGAATAGGCATCAGAATCAAACCATACACCTTCTTTTTCCTTTTCCCAGCCGATTTTTGTTGCTCTAAAAAGGTGCTTCATTACGTGCTCTCCTTGTTAATTGTTGAAATTGCGAAAATCTTCTTCCGACTCATAGATGGAATCAGAAGAGATACTATTCTTATGACCACATTCAGTACATTTCCATACGTAGTGGTGATCGTCAAAGCCCGGCTGCTCATTAAGGTGTGCATTGCAACGGTCGCAATACCAATCAATGTCTGGGAACCTTTCACTCATAACCTTTTCATCCTTTCTTCAATCCATCAGTCTACGGAACTATGAAACGATATTACGGTGTGTATGTGATAATACCTCTTATAAAATACTATCACTATGCATTGACAAATGTCAATATCTTGTTTCCGCTTTTTCAAGGGTTTGGGACTATCCCAAAAATGAAAACAGAGCGTTTCGGCTGACCGCCGGAACGCTCTGTTTTTCCGGTGTGGGTACTCACCGGATTTGCTTGCCATTCTACAAGGAAGTCGGAAGGGCGATGTCCTCCCTGAATCAGCGTCAGTCCAACTTTTCGCCCACGCCTCTGCATCAGTTGCCGCAGATATCGCCCCCCTCTTCTGCCACTGAACAAACAGAAAGTTCCCATGCTTTAAGGCATGGGAACTTTCTGTTTGTCAGACAAATCAGGATATCGGCTGGCCTGCGAAAACCGATAAGGAAAGCGGCTCTTATAGCCGTTCCACCACAGAAGCAATCTGAGGGGCGGTAAGACCGTATTCCTCCAACAAGGCCTCGGCGGTACCGGACTGCCCAAAGCAATCCTCCACGCCGATCTTGCGGAAGCGGAAGCCACCCATGCCGCAGATTGCGGAAGCCACCGCGTCTCCCAGGCCGCCGATGGTGGAGTGCTCCTCTACCGTGACCACCCTGCCGCACTTGGCGGCGTAGGCACGGACGGTCTTCTCGTCCAGGGGCTTGATGGTGTGAACATTGATGACTGCGGCGGAAATACCATGGCTCTCCAGGAGCTTGGCTGCCTCCAGGCACTGCTCCACCATCAATCCGCAGCAGAAGAGGGCCACGTCTTTGCCGTCCCGCAGGATATTGGCCTTTCCAATCTCAAAGGGTTGCTCCTCCAGCACAGCGGAAGCCAGCCGGGAGAGGCGGAGATACACTGGGCCCTGATACGTGACAGCGGCATCCAAGGCATTGTAGGTCTCGTTGGCATCTGCGGGGACCAGCACCGTCATGCCGGGGATCACCCTCATCAGGGCAATATCCTCAATGGACTGATGGCTGCCGCCATCCTCGCCCACGCTGATGCCGGCATGGGTGAATGCCAGCTTAACGTTGAGCTTGGGATAGGCAACGCCGTTGCGGATGTTCTCATAGGCTCGTCCGCTGCCGAAAATGGCAAAGGTGCTGGCAAAGGGAATATAGCCCATGGTGCTGAGACCGGCGGCGATATTCATCATGTTGCCCTCGGCGATGCCGCAGTCGAAAAACCGCTCCGGGCAGACCGCCTGGAATTTGGCGGTGTTTGTGGTAACGGCCAGGTCGGCGTCCAGCACCACGATCTTGGGATTCTCGGCACCCAGCTTTGCCAGATGCTCGCCATAGGCCACGCGGGTCGCTTTCTTTTCACTCATTGCTCAGCCCTCCAGTTCCTGCAGCGCCTGGCGGCACTGCTCCGCATTGGGGGCCTTGCCATGCCACCCCGCCTGATTCTCCATGAAAGAGACGCCCTTTCCCTTCACTGTGTGGCAGAGGATCATCCGTGGTTTGCCGGTCTGCCCAGGCTGATCCAGCGCGGCAAGGACCTGCACGATATCATTGCCATCCGCCACATCAATGGTCTCAAAGCCGAAGGCGGCGAACTTTGCTGCGATGTCCCGAACATCCATTACGTCCTGGTTCCGACCATCGATCTGAAGGCCGTTGTTATCCACCAGGACCGTCAGATTATCCAGCCGGTAGTGGGCGGCAGCCTCGGCGGCCTCCCACACCAGGCCTTCCTGCAGCTCTCCGTCACCGCAGAGCGTATAGACCCTGACGCCCTTGCCGTTCAATTTGGCGCCCAGCGCCATGCCCACGGCGGTGGAGATGCCCTGCCCCAGAGAGCCGGTGGAGGCATCCACGCCGGGGCACTTCTTGGCATCCGGGTGGCCCTGCAGGAAGCTGTGCAGCTGGCGCAGCTTCTTCAGCTCTGCGGGATCAAAGTACCCCCGTTCCGCAAGGACCGCGTAGAGTGCGGGGGCTGCATGTCCCTTGGAGAGGACGAAGCGGTCCCGCGCTTCCCAATGGGGCTTGCCGGGGTCCACCTTCATCTCCTGAAAGTAGAGAGCTACCAGGATCTCCACCGCCGACAGCGACCCGCCCGGATGGCCGGACTTGGCCGCCGTGACAGAGGTGATGATGTCCCGGCGCACCGCCTTGCAGATCTTCTGCAATTCGTTTATTTCCATGAATGATCCCTTCCCTTGTTCTGTGATTTTTCCCCTCCTGGGGTCATACCATTACCAGGTTGATCCCCAAGTCTCGGATATGCTGCTGCCACTCCACCGGCAGCTTGCTGTCCGTGATGATGCGTTCATAGGTATTCAGTTCACTGAAAAAGTACGGTTCCACTCTTCCAAATTTGCTGGAATCCACCAAAAGAATCCGCTCCACCCCAGCTTTGATGATCTCCCGTTTATTGGGCAGCTCATAGTCACTGCTGCAGGTGACCCCTAGGGTCTCATGCACCCCGGCGGCAGAGACAAAGACCTTGGACGCCCTGGCCCGGCGAATGATCTCCAGGCTTTCCGGGCATTCAAACATCTGTGTCTGGTGGTGAAAGGTCCCGCCGCAGAAGAGCAGATTGATATTGGGCTTTTGGTAGAGGTTGTTCAGCACGTTCACATTATAGCAGAGCACAGTGGCCTCCGCATTCACAGGAATGCTGGCCGCCAGCTGCTCCGTGGTGGAACCATTGTCGATGATGACGAACTCTCCGGGCTGGATAATCTTGGCCGCATATTCCCCGATACGCCGCTTTTCTGACTGGTGCTTGCTCCCTGCAATGGAAAGCAGATAACTGTCATTGCCGCTTTGCTCCATGTT
>CALDLZ010000333.1 GCA_937915335.1 uncultured Faecalibacterium sp. | reverse complement strand
ACAGTCATTGAGAAAAACAACCGCCTTTATTACGATCAGGATGCGCCTGAGTTGGAGGATTTTGAATACGACGCTCTGACCCGGGAGCTGAAGGCACTGGAAGCCGAGTATCCGCAGCTGGTTACCGCAAACTCTCCCACCCAGAAAGTGGGTGGCACCCCCAGTGGGCGCTTTGCCAAGGTGACCCACGCCGTGAAGATGGAGAGCCTGCTGGATGCGTTCTCCTATGAGGAGCTGCGGGATTTTGACCGCCGGGTGCGGGAAGCCGGAATCGAGCCGGAATATGTGGTCGAGATCAAAATCGACGGTCTTTCCTGCAGTCTGGAATACGAAAACGGCGAGCTTGTACGGGCATCCACCCGTGGTGATGGCATTGTGGGCGAGGATGTGACAGCCAACGTCAAGGCCATTAAACGCATCCCCAAGACGCTGAAAAACGCGCCTGAGTTTCTTGAGGTACGCGGTGAGGTCTACATGCCCCACGAGGCTTTCCAGCACCTCTGCGCTGAGCAGGAACTGCAGGGGGCCGCTCCCTTCAAGAATCCGCGCAACGCCGCCGCAGGCTCTCTGCGCCAGAAGGACGCAACGATCACCGGCAGCCGTGGGCTTTCCATCTTTGTCTTTAACGTACAGCAGATACGGGGCAAAGAACTGACCAGCCATGCCGAGAGCTTGGACTACCTCAAGAGCCTGGGCCTGCCGGTGTCGCCGCGCTATCACATTGTGCACGATATCGAGGATGCCATTGCCGAGATCGAGCAGATCGGGCAGAACCGTTCCAAGCTCGATTTTGATATGGACGGTGCTGTCATCAAGGTGAATAATTTCTCCCAGCGTGAGCTGATGGGCTCGACCAACAAGTTCCCTCGCTGGGCCATTGCGTTCAAATACCCGCCTGAGGTCAAAGAAACTACCCTGCGCAGCATTGAAGTGGGTGTAGGCCGTACCGGTGTATTGACCCCGACCGCCTGCTTTGACCCTGTATTCCTGGCGGGCACCACCGTGAGCCGCGCCACCCTTCACAATGAGGATTTCATCCACCAGCTGGGCTTGTGCATCGGCGACACCATTCAGGTGCGCAAGGCCGGTGATATCATCCCCGAGGTCATCGGTGTAACCCGCCACGAGCCGGAGGCACAGCCTTATCAGATGCCTGAGTTCTGTCCTTCCTGCGGGGCCCCTGTCGTCCATTTGGAGGATGAAGCCGCTCTGCGCTGTGTCAACCCGGAATGTCCTGCGCAGGCCCTGCGCAACATTATCCACTTTGCATCCCGTGATGCCATGGACATTGATGGTCTTGGTGCTATGATTGCCACCCAGCTGGTCGAGAAAGGGTTGGTACATTCCGCAGCGGATATCTATGACCTGACGATGGAACAACTGCTGACACTGGAAAAATTTAAGGAGAAGAGTGCCAGCAATCTCTTGCAGGCCATCGAGAACTCCAAGCAGAACAACCTGGATAAACTGATCTTCGCCTTTGGCATCCGCAACATTGGCGATAAGGCCGCCACTTTGCTGGCAGAGCATTTTGGCTCTCTGCAGGCCATTCGGGAAGGCACCGAGGAACAGATCGGCGAGATCGATGGCTTTGGCGGTGTGATGGCTCAGAGTGTGATCGAGTTCTTTGCCAAGGACGGCACCACCGACCTGGTGCACCGACTGGCTGATGCCGGTGTGAACATGCAGTGGAAGGGTGAGCCCAAGGGTGATAAGCTGGCCGGAAAGACGCTAGTCGTGACCGGTACACTGGAAACGCTTTCCCGCAATGAAGCCGAAGCCCTTATCGTGAAGAATGGTGGCAAGGCCAGTGGCTCTGTCTCGAAAAAGACGGCCTATGTGGTGGCTGGTGCCGCCGCAGGCTCCAAGCTGACCAAGGCACAGGCACTGGGTGTGCCCGTTTTGACCGAAGCTGAGTTCCTTGCCATGATTGCCGAGGATGCACCTCAGCAGTAAAACAGAAGCTCTTTCCAAAGCCCGTACAGTGCATCTGCTGTGCGGGCTTTTCTGTGCTCCCGGGGTTCTATCTTTTCAATTGCCGCATACAGTGATGACAAGAGAGACAGAAAGGAAACCAGACGATGGACGAGTATTATCAGGTTGTACAGGCTCTGCCCAGCTGGCTGGCACAGCCTTTGGAGCGGCTTCCTTCGGAACAGGCCGCATCTGTACACGAAGTGCGCCTGCGGCTGGGTTGTGCGCCGCAATTCACGGTACAGGGGCGAGTCTGCACCTCCGGCCAACTGGCCCCAGAATTGAAGGCACTGCAAACACTACAATTGACCCCCTTGCAGATGGAAGAGATCCTCTTTACCCTCTGCGGCGGATCGGTGCATACCCATCAGGCGGAGATCGCGCAAGGATATCTCACGCTGAGCAATGGATGCCGTGCCGGTCTGGGCGGACGCTACCTGCAGAACCCGAAGCAGGGTACCGTACTGCAGGAGCTCACATCCGTCAATCTGCGCATTGCCCGGGAAAAGAAGCTTACTCTGCCGCAGGAGTTGACCGCCGCTCTGCGGGGTCATTTTATCGGAATGCTCCTGGCCGGGGAGCCGGACAGCGGCAAGACGACCCTTTTGCGCAGTATCGCCCGGGAGCTGATACACCAGCACCGGACTGTTTCGGTCATCGATGAACGGCGTGAGCTGTTCGCCGGACAGCCCGCCGGGGAAGCACTGGATCTTATCTCGGGGCTTCCCAAAGGACAGGCCGTACAGATGGCTCTGCGCACCCTTGCACCACAGGTTATTTTGTTGGATGAGCTGGGCGGAATGGACGAAGTGCGGGCATTGGAACAGGGACTTTTCAGCGGAGTTGACTTTATTGCGACGCTTCACGCTGCCACCCCGGAGGAGGCGACAATGCGCCCGCAGGTACAGTACCTGATGGAACGTGGTGCCGTGCGGGTACTTGTCTGGCTGACGGGCAGAACCAGTCCAGGCCAGATCGGGGAGGTGCGCTTTCTGTGATACTTCTGCGCTGTTTCAGTTCCTTTTGCCTGATTTTCTGCGGCTGGTGCGCCGGGGACAGCGTCCATCAGCGGGCAAAGGCCCATCTGGAAGCCCTGCGGCAGACCCTTACCTTGCTGGAATATCTTCACCGGGAAATCAGTTTTCGCCGTAGTGACCTGCGTGTTCTGTGCCGGAAGCTGGTACAGGATGGATTGATCCCGGCGGATACGGCTTCTCTGCAAAGTCTGGAGCCGTTTCTTGCGCTGACATTACAGGAACGGGAGATTTTTTCGGAGTGTTTTTCCGGGTTAGGGCGGTTGGAGGCCGAGCAGGAATGCCGCAGGCTGGAGCTCTATCAGGCGCAATTTCAAGCCCGCTTGCAGGAATGTGAGGGATTTGCCCGGACACAATCGATGCTTTCCCACAAGCTTGGGTTTGCCGCCGGACTGGCCGCCGCCATTCTGCTGGGCTGATATACTGGAACGCTGACCGAAAAGGAAGGGGAGAGGGTACGGATGGAAATTGATCTCATCTTCAAAATCGCAGCCATCGGTATCATCGTTGCCGTGCTGAACCAGCTGCTCATCCGTTCCGGGCGGGAAGATCAGGCTATGATGACCACTCTTGCCGGACTGGTGGTCGTGCTGTCCATTCTGGTCAAGCAGATCAGTGTTCTGTTCGTCACCATTAAATCGCTGTTTGCGCTATGAACGCCATCGTGGCAGTGTTCGGGCTGGCTTTGCTGACGGCGTTGTTTTACCCGGTACTGAAAAAAAGTGCCCCGGCCTATTCTCTCCTGCTCTCTGTTGGGGCGGCGCTGGTGCTTCTGGTGCGGGCCGGGACAAGTATCCAACCCGCCCTCACCGGCATTCTGCGTCTGGAAGGCCAAGCCGGCGGCGGGGCCTTTGCCTGCCTTGTGCGAAGCTCTATCATCATCCTGCTGACGGATTATACCCGCACACTCTGCGAGGAAGCGGGTGCCGATTCGCTGGGCTGGTGCGTGGGGCTGGCCGGACGTTGTCTTGTGCTTGCCGCCGCCTGGCCCCTGCTGGAAGAGATCTTGCAAACCATTGGGAGCATCACCAGATGA
>CALDLZ010000332.1 GCA_937915335.1 uncultured Faecalibacterium sp. | reverse complement strand
ATGGAAGAGGAACCGGGCGTGCAATCCAGATACCTCTCCATATCCTCGGGAGAAGCAAAGCTCAGGCGTGCAATGCCCAGCTGGTGGGACAGCTCCTTTGTTTTAAACGGCTTGTCCCCCGGCATCATCAGCAGATAAAAGTTGGTTTTCTGCCGGTTGCAGAGGAACAGGTTCTTGCAGACCGTGGCACCCAGACAGTCATCGATCACCTTGCAATCCTCCATGGTGTCGGCTTTCATAAAGGCGTGGTCGGTGCTCCAGAACGGAATATCCAGCGCATCCAGCAGATCGTAGGTGCGGATCTCTTTTTCCAGGCGGCCCGTGCAGTCGGCAGGGCGGCCTTTGTATAGTTGCAACTCCATAAGATTCCCTTCTCTCTATGCCATCCTCGCCCTCTCAGGCCGCTTCGCGTCCAGCTCCCCCAAAGGGGGAGCCATTGGCAGTTCAATCCCACGCTGCGATGAAACCGCCAGAGCCTCTCCCTTTGGGAGAGGTGGCAGTGCGAAGCACTGACGGAGAGGGCGAGCCCGTTTACCGTTTTACCGCTGCCAACGCAATACTCAGCTGTGCCACATCGGAGGGCGACACGCCGGGGATACGGCCCGCCTGCCCCAGATTCTTCGGGCGGATGCGGGCCAACTTCTCACGGGCTTCCAGCGTCAGGCTGGTCAGACCGGCGTACTCGAAATCCTCCGGGATCAGGGTCTTTTCATGGCGGGCCACATCCCTTATCATCCGATCCTGCCGGGCAATGTAGCCTGCATACTTAATCTCCGTTTCCAGCCGCTCGGCCAGCATGGGGGTGATGCCCTCCCCCCAGCCGATGATCCCCGCCAACAGTGAATAGCTGATCTCAGGGCGGCGGAGCAGCTCCTCCGCAATGCCGCCCTCAGCGGCAGGGGCCAGCCCGGCCGCTTCCATGGCAGCACGCAGGTCAGCCGTGCGCAGGTGAGTCTCGTGCAGACGGCGGCGCTCGGCTTCCAGAATGCCCTGAGTGTGCTGGTATTTTGCCCAGCGGTCATCCTGCACCAGGCCATACTCCCGGCCAATGGGGGTCAGGCGCTGGTCGGCATTATCCTGCCGCAGGGTCAGGCGGTACTCGCTCCGACTGGTCATCATGCGGTAGGGATCCATAACGCCCTTGGTGACAAGATCATCCACAAGCGTGCCCAGATAGCTGGTCTGGCGTTCCAAAATCAGCTGGCTCTCCCCTTTTGCGTTGCGGGCGGCGTTCAGGCCTGCCAGCAGGCCCTGGGCGGCAGCTTCCTCGTAACCGGAGGTACCGTTGAACTGGCCTGCACCGTACAGACCCCGCACCACCTTGCTCTCCAGAGTGGCTTCCAGACTGGTGGGGTCTACGCAGTCGTACTCGATGGCGTAGGCCGGGCGCATGATCTCAATGTTCTCAAAACCTTTAATACTCCGGTAAAAGGCGTTCTGCACATCCTCGGGCAGACTGCTGGACGCACCCTGCAAATACATTTCCTCGGTATTCTCGCCGCAGGGCTCCACAAAGATGGGGTGGCGGTCCTTGCCCGCAAAGCGCACCACCTTGTCCTCGATGGACGGACAGTAGCGAGGGCCGACACCCTCGATCATGCCGCCGTAGAGCGGACTGCGCTGGATATTGTCCAGAATGATCTTGTGGGTGGTGGGATTGGTGTAGGCGATCCAGCACTCCACCTTGTTGTGCATGGGAGCATCCGTCAGAAAGCTGAAGGGCTGTAACTCGCTGTCCGGGTCGCCGGGCTGGCATTCCAGCTTGGAAAAATCAATGCTTCTCCGGTGGACCCGGGCAGGGGTGCCGGTCTTGAAGCGGCGCAGGGGCAGCCCGGCGGCTTTCAGGCTCTCAGTCAGGGCATTGGCGGCGTGCATTCCGTCGGGGCCCGACGCATACCACGCGTCACCGACAAAAATCTTGCCGCCCAGATTGGTGCCCGTGGCAATGACCACGCACTTTGCGCCATACTCGCCATTCAGCTGGGTCACAACGCCCTTGACATGGCCGTTCTCCACCTCGATGCCCACCACCTCGGCCTGATGAATGGCAAGGCCGGAGGTAAGCTCGAGGGCGTGCTTCATATATTCGTGGTAGCGCTTGCGGTCTGTCTGAACACGCAGGGCATGGACAGCCGGGCCCTTGCCCTTGTTCAGCATCCGGCTTTGCAGATAGGTGGCATCTGCGGCCAGACCCATCACACCGCCCAGCGCATCTAATTCTCGTACCAACGTCCCTTTTGCAGTTCCACCAATGCTGGGGTTGCAGGGCATGTTGCCAATGGCATCCAGGCTCATGGTAAACACAGCCGTTTTTGCGCCCAGCGTGGCAGCGGCATGGGCCGCTTCAATGCCAGCATGGCCCGCACCTATTACGATGACATCGTAATCTCCAAGATGATTCATACTTTTCCTATACTTCCCTCTATGGTTCAGTCTGCTATTGCCCGGCAGAACGGCTGGAAGTTTCTCCGAGGACCGTCCGCTGGGGTGGGACCCTGTTGCCGCAGGCAATAGGGCGGGCGATGGAATGGCCCGATTCGTGTCCGAGGAGAAAGCTGCCAGACGGGCTGCCCTCCGTTACTTCCCGACACAGAACCGCTCAAACACCTCATTGATGACATTCTCCGACGCATTCTCTCCGGTGAGGTCATAGAGAGCATCCAGAGCGTCATCCACACAGACCGACACGGCATCCAATCCGAATCCGCCGCTGACGGCATCCAGCGCACCAGCCACGGCATCCCGTGCACGGGTGGCGGCGGCAAGCTGACGCTGGCCCGAAAGGCTGGCGGCGTGCGGATCGATGTTGTTGGTTCCCAGCAGACGGGCAACGGCGGCAGCAATGACCTTGCGGCTCCCCTCTTCCTGACAGCAGACCGGAAGCACCATAGCGAAATACGGGGCGATGACCTCCGCGTCGAACCGGGTGGGTTTGTCCTCCTTGTTCACCAGTGCAATGGCCGGACGGCCCGCGCACTTCTGCGCCAAGGCAAAGTCCTCCCGGGTCATGGGCTCGGAGCCGTCAAACACGGCCAGGATCAGCCCGGCCTCGTCCAGCTTCTTCCAGCTGCGGCGAATGCCCTCGGCTTCGATCTCATCCTCGGTCTCCCGCAGGCCAGCCGTGTCAAACAGGTTTAGCCGGATGTCCCCCAGCCGGACGGCCTGCTCCACCACGTCACGGGTGGTGCCCGCCACGGGGGTCACAATGGCCCGGTCGAACCCGGCCAGGAGGTTGAGAAGCGTGGATTTGCCCGCATTGGGCCGGCCAACGATGGCGCAGTCCACACCCTCGCGCAGGACGGCCCCCGCATCGTAATTCTGGATCAGGGTGTCCAATTCTCCCTTCACAGCGGTCAGGGTGGACACCAGATGGGCATCATCCAGCTCGGGGACATCCTCCTCGGGGAAATCCACCCAGGCGGCCAGATGCGCCTGTAATGCGGTCAGGGCATCCTTTTCGGCGCCGAAGACGACCTGCGACTTTTCAAGCATGACG
>CALDLZ010000331.1 GCA_937915335.1 uncultured Faecalibacterium sp. | reverse complement strand
GAGTGGCGGGATTTGAACCCACGGCCTCTTGGTCCCGAACCACGAGTATTTCCTCCCGCCCCGCATTATCCCATCCCTTCTCGTATTGCGGAAAACCCTGCAGTTTCAAGGCTTCACAGGCTTACCGCCAGTGAAAACCGCAAAAAACGCGCAGCCGCAAGCACCACGCAAATTACCGATTTTCTGAAAAAGTGTTAGACAGCTGTTAGAAATCGCATCTATGGATTCCAGATACCGCTTGTTGTTCCGGCAGGCGGTATTCTTGTTTTATGCAGTGTTACTCTCAAGTACTCCTTGACTCCCAGCTTGTTTGCTGGTATAATCTGGAACAGTACAACAGAAAGGAGGTGATTTCCCGTGCCGTCAATCCACAAGCGCATCAACCTGACTGTCCCGGACAATATCTACCAGCGAATCCAAACATACAAGCAGCAGCAAGGCTGCAGCAATGATGCTGGAGCCTGTCTTCAGATGATTGTCCAGTATCTAAACAGTCTGGATGAAGGCGAAAAGATGTTCCAACTCATTCAAGGTTCCAGCATAGAAACGCTGCAGGCCTTTCTGCAGACCGGGGCAGCAGAGATAAAGCGTGTTGCCCAGCTAAAGAGCGCAATTCCGGAAGCTGACAAAGCTGCGGATCTGTGATCCGAAGCTTTGCAGCTTCAGCGAGCGCCCGTCCGGCTGCGTCAAGGCAGCGAGCTTCCTTTCGCGCTGCAGGCGGCACCGTGCTATTTCAATGAGAAAGCAAAAGGCTTAGTATTACCCTTTTGCAAACCGCGTGTTTTGTGTAATTTCAGAAAGGAGCCTGATTCAGCAAAACATTTATCAGCCTACGGCAAAAAGTCGAAAGTATCAATTGACCTTCAACAACCCCCAGCAGCACGGGTTTTCTCATGAGGTCATCCGCACCACCCTGCAGACCTTTTCCGGTCTTCAATACTGGTGTATGTGTGATGAGGTCGGCGAACAGGGCACGCCGCATACCCATCTCTACCTGTTTTCTCCAAACGCCATTCTTTTTGATACGCTGCAGCAGCGCTTTCATGGCGCGCATATCGAACCGGCCAAGGGAAGCCATCAGGAAAACCGGGATTATATCCGGA
>CALDLZ010000330.1 GCA_937915335.1 uncultured Faecalibacterium sp. | reverse complement strand
CAGACCAGCGGAGATGGCGTAGTTGGAGTTGATAACAGCATAATCCTCATCCTGCAGGACATTGGGGACCTGAGCTGCCTCGACCTCATCGACGGTAACGTTCAGGGGGTTCTCCTCGATGTCGTTCTTGGTGGCGGTCAGGCCGGCATCCGCCTTCAGCTTGAAGAAACCGTTCTTCTCCAGCAGGGTCAGAGCGCGGGCCTCGTTGGTAGTGTCGTTGGGGACAGCGACCTTGATCTTGTCCAACTTGGCAGCGGTGGAAGCAGCCTCAGAGGAAGCAGCAGCGCTGGAAGCGGTGGAGCTTGCAGTGGAAGAAGAGCCACCGCAGGCGGTCAGGGCAGCGGCAGCAGCGGCCACGCCGGAAACTTTCAGAAAATTACGACGAGTGATCTTAGACATAATGTTTTCCCTCTCTACTTGTTACAAAAATGTTTTTGCGCGGCGCGGCACAGTCCACACCGTTTGAGCCGGAAGCAAATAAAAAACGCTTCCGTCCTCAGCGGGCATACACCCACAAGGACGAAAGCGTGAAAACTTCCGTGGTACCACCTTGGTTTACCGTCCCTTCACAGGGACAGCCTCACTGCTGCGGCGTTTTTCAACGCGACAGCCGGACGCTGTAACGGGCGCTCCCGTCGCAGGCTTAGCACTCTTGCACTTCGCCCACGCGGCTCCGAGACCATTTTCCGTTCCCTGTTTCCTGCCCTTTTCCACCGGCCGGGCTCTCTGGAAGGATCAATGCGAAAACCTACTCTTCTCTTCACAGCCATTTTCGTGATATTGTATACATAATAACCCACTCCCCTGCATTTGTCAACCCCTTCAACGAAGTTTTTTAGTAGGGAATTCGGGGCATTGCCTCTTTACAGGTGTTCCTCGTGCTCAGAGCCATTCGTGCCCTGCTCGCTGCTGTACAGCACCATCAGATGATTGGCGCTGGCTTCCAGCTGGGATTTTGCCTGACGAAGGTTGGCCTCCTCGGTCTCATTCATCTTCTCGGGCTTGTCCTTGCGCAGGCAGCGGCGCAGATTGGAAAGGTCAGACTTGATCTGGTTCTTTTCCTCCTTGTCTATCTCCTTTTTGCACTTGGAGAGAGCTTCATCCACCTTATAAGCCAGCATCTCGGCCTGGTTATGGAGCTCCAGCCGCTCCCTGCGGCGGGTATCCTCCTCCTCGTAAGCGGCGGCATCGGCCATAGCGCGCTGGATCTCATTCTCGGAGAGGTTGGTGCTGCCGGTGATGGTGATGTTCTGCTCCCGGCCAGTGCCCAGATCTTTTGCGGACACCTTGACCACACCGTTCACATCGATATCAAAGGTGACTTCGATCTGGGGTTTGGAGGAGAAGCCGGAGCGGATGCCGGTGAGCTTGAATTTACCCAAGCTCTTATTATCCCGGGCAAAGTGGCGCTCACCCTGCAGGACGTTGATCTCCACGCTGGTCTGCATGGGGCGGGCCGTGGTAAAAATCTGGCTCTTGCGGGTGGGGATCATGCTGTTGCGGGTGATAAGCGGGGTGGCCACGCCGCCCAGCGTCTCAATGGACAAGGTCAGCGGGGTGACATCCATCAGCACAAGGCCCTGGGCCGCCGCACCGGTGGCACCGGCCAGCTTGCCGCCACCCTGTAACAGGCCACCCTGCACGGCGGCACCCATGGCAACACATTCATCGGGGTTCAGGCTATGGCTGGGCTCGCAGCCCAGCAGCTCTTTGACCTGCCGCTCCACGGCGGGCATCCGGGTGCTGCCGCCCACCAGCAGGACTTTGCCCAGCTGGCTGGCGGAAATCCCGGCATCCCGCAGGGCGTTCTGCACCGGCTGAACGGTGCGGGCCAGCAGATCACCGGTCATCATTTCAAACTGGGGCCGGGTCAGGCTCAGATCAAGGTGATGGGGGCCGTCCCTGCCCACAGCGATAAAGGGCAGGTTCAGCTGGGCGGAAGGCGCGCTGGAAAGCTCCTTCTTGGCCTTTTCGGCCTCTTCCTTCAAGCGGCCCATGGCGGCGGGATCCTTGGTCAGGTCGATGCGGTCAGACTTGCGGAACTCCGCCACGGCCCACTCGACAATGCGCTCGTCGAAATCATCGCCGCCCAGGTGGGTGTCGCCGCCGGTGGCCAGCACCGTAAAGGTGCCGTCCTCGATCTCAATGATCGAGACATCGAACGTTCCGCCGCCCAGATCATAGACCAGGATCTTCTGGGGAGCCTCGTTATCCAGACCGTAGGCCACGGCTGCGGCGGTGGGCTCGTTGATGATGCGCAGGACGTTCAGACCCGCAATGCGGCCCGCATCCTGAGTGGCCTTGCGCTGGCTGTCATCAAAATAAGCGGGCACCGTGATGACGGCCTCGGTCACCGGCTCGCCGAGGTAGCTCTCGGCATCCCGGCGAATCTTGGTCAGGATCATGGCGCTGATCTCCTGCGGGGTCAGATCCCTGCCATCGATATGCACCCGGTAATCGGAACCCATGTGACGCTTGATGCTGGACACCGTGCGGCCCGAGTTGGTGGCGATCTGACGCTTTGCCGCACCGCCCACCAGACGCTCGCCGTCCTTGGTAAAGGCCACGACGCTGGGAGTGGTACGCTCGCCCTCGGCGTTGGTGATGACCACGGGTTTGCCGCCTTCCACCACGGCCACGCAGGAGTTGGTGGTGCCAAGGTCGATTCCGATTACTTTGCTCATTGTGCTTGTCCTCTTTTCTTCGGCGCAGAATATTTCCTAGAATATCTTACCGGTTTCCTATGACGATTTCTTAGAACAAATGTAAAGAAACTGTGTTTTATCGTGCGGACTCCTCTTCCAGCAGCTCATTTGTCAGCGTTTCGGCTTCCCGCAGCCAGAGCTGGGCATCCTCTTCCCCCGCATCCAGCAGAATACGGAAGCCCTGCACAGCCTCGGCCATCTGCATCAGGGCCTTTTTGCGGGAGAGAAAGCGTGTCTCGTATTGGGCAAGACGCAGGCAGACCTGCGGGGTGTAGGCAATATCCGGCACCTCCCGGGCGGCGTTCTGGGCCTTGCGGTAATATTGCAGGGCGGCAGCCAGTTCCTCGCCCGAGGAAACGCAGTCATCCCCCAGCGAGATCAGGGCCTGCACCTCCCCGGCCTGGGCGGCTTTTTTCCACATCCGGCGGGCCTGGGTCTTGTTGCGGCGGGTGCCTCGGGCATGGTACAGGGACTCGCCCCGGGGGGGCGGCGCTTCGGGCCAGTTGTGTTCCCGGGCGGCGGCGTGTCCGGCTTCCAGTTCCTCGGAACCAGGGCCGTCCGTTCCCCGCTCCGATTTCAGCAAGCCGTTCAGCAAAGAGACATCCAGCGTGGCAGAGCTCGTCCACGGGTCGATCACCACGCCGTCGATCCCATCCGTTTCCAGGGCGTACTCCATGGCACCGCGCAGGCTGCGCTCCACCATAGGGCGGGTGGCGCTGGCCTTTTCCACCTCGGCATTTTTCACCGAGGTGAACAGCGGCAGGTAGTGCCGCTCTTTCCGGGTGTGGAGCAGCCAGGGCTGCAGGCCCTCGGCCCGCTCCTCCGGGATGGGCAGGTGTGCCCAGGGGGCGGCCCCGCTCTGGGGGTCCACCGCCGCGTCCAGCGGCATCAGCACCCTGGTCTGCAGCTCCAGCGCATAGTTCAGGGCGTTCATCAGGCTCCAGAAATGCTCCTCGTTCTGTTCCCGGTAAAGCCGCACCACGGCTTCTTCTATCACCGGACAACCCGTGTTCACCGGCCCATACTGCGGCGCGGTCCGCTTTTTTCTGCTGCCCACCGGCCGGAACCGCCGACCGCCCGTGTTATATGCCATTTGCTTCACCCTTCTTTTTCATCAATAGTATCAGTATAGCAGGAAACCGGAAATTTCACAATATTTTCCGGCGGGCAGAGCGCAGACAAAAACAGCAGACAGCAAAGCCGTTCCATGCGCTCTGCCGTCTGCTGCCGTGTTTATTCTTCCGTTTCCAGGTAGACATCGATGCTGCCGATGCTGTACCGCTCCTCGCCCTCCTGAACGCTCCGGATGCTGGCATCGTAGCAGGCCTCCAGCAGGGGCATGACAGGCTGAGGGCCCTCCGGGTCGGTCAGCTGTCCGGTGGCCTTGGCCTCGTAATAGTTGTCGATGATCTGGCCGCAAATCCGTTTGCGGTCACGCAGGGGTGTCTGGATATTGGCCAGCCGCTCCTGACGCATCCCGTAATAATTGCTGCCATGGTCGCCAAACAGGATATAGTATTCCTGCTCGATCTCCACCGGGGCGGCATGGTTCAGGTAGTAATCGGCCAGCGCTGCCCGCTTGTTGTCGGTGCTGAAGCCCTTGATATCCTCCATCCCGCGCGGGAAGAGCTCCGGGTGGCGGATCCATTTTGCATAGGGGCCTGCAGGCAGGCGCAGGGCCTCGAAGATCGCAAGGAAATCTTCCAGCGTGATGCGGATCTCGCCGCATTCCCACTTTTGCAGGGTGCGCTTATCCCGCCCCAGAGCATCCGCAAGCTCCTGCTGCGATCTGCCCGCTGTGTTCCGGGCAAAGGCAATGGCTTCCCCGATCCGGTGCTGATAGTTTTTCATGGCTCTGCTCCTCCTGACGAACTTTTTTGTACCAGCTGCTTCATCCTCTGGCGGCATAAAATGTATTTGACGGGGAAAGGATACCGGGATTTTCCCCGCCTGTCAAGGGCCGCAAACCCTGTCGGAAGAAGCCGTTTTTTGTAAAATGCGTCAGTAGAATTTCCTCTGCGCCGTGTTTCGGCAGAGGGCGTGATTTTTTTGCAGGCCGTACAGCGGCATTTCGCACCAGAAGTCTGTTTTCTCCTGTGAGCTTGGTCGGTTTTTCGTTATTTTTAGGTCAGCACGACGCAAAAAGACGCATTTGATTCGCTGATCCATCCCTCACCGCGATCCCCTTTTCCGACATCAATCTCCGAAAAACGGCATCGCACAAAACCGCCCCTGACCACTTCCAGCAGTCAGGGGCGGTTTACTTTGCATTTTTACGCCAGCTTGTTCAGCCGGACAGCCACATAGGGATCAGGGAGCTTGAGTTCGTCAGCAAGGTCGGCTTCGGATTCATACTTATCCGCTGCCATGCCCACCATAACGCTGCACACATCAAAGCGGCCCGTGGGCGAAAGGGCGGTGATCTTCGCCTCGCCATCCGCTATGGCGGTCACCACGCCATCGGCATCCACGGTAACGACACCGGGGTTGCTGCTGACCCAGGTGATGGGCACGCTGCCTCCGCCCTCCACGGCCACGGTAGCCGTCAGGCGCTCCTGGGTGCCCACATTGCGGAGCAGCAGGTCATTCTTGTTCAGGGTCACTTTGCCGATATCCGAAGTCACGGTCACACTGCATCGCAGGGCCTGACCATTGGAGACCAGCGCCGTGATGGTGGTGCTGCCTGCCGCCTGTGCCGTGACAAGACCCTTATCGCTGACGGTGGCCACCTCGGGGTTGCTGCTCATCCACTGGTAAACATAGAGGAAGGAGCGCTCGCTGTTGGTCAGCTTGAGCTGATGGGTGGGGTACAGGTCGTTGTACTGCAGCACAAGGCTCAGGCTGGTGGAATCCAGCGCAGGCTTTTTGCCGGTGCTCTCTTCGTTTTTGCGGGTGACGGTCACCTTGCAGGCGGCACGCTCGCCATGGTCGGAGATGGCTGTGATGATGGCGGTGCCCGCACTGCGGCCCGTCACCTTGCCGTCTCCATCCACTGTTGCAACATTGGAATTGCTGCTCATCCAGACGATAAAATAGTAGTCGCTCTGGCCGCTGGTGTACAGGTAGCCCTTGGGGCGGGGATCATCATCGGTGATCTCCAGCTCCATCTCAGTCAGCCCCAGCTCCAGCTTGGAGCCGGTGCCGCTCTGGCTGGTCAGGGCACCACCGGGCGCGGCCTGTGCCGTCAGCGGGGCAGCCAGCAGGGCCCCGCTCAAAGCCAGCAGGGCCAGAAGCCGCCCCGCGGTTTGGAAATTCCATTTCATTGGGTCGAACTTCCCTCCTTGTTTTATCCCATAAACTTCAAGGAATGCCGCACGCATGGAAAATTTTCGCGTCCATGATTTTTCTCACTACCGTATTATTTTACACGTCCGGTCAAAGCGGGTCAAGTTCTTCGCCCAAAGTACCGTGGTTTCGCCATGGATTTCGTCGGGAATGCCAGTTTTTTCTGAATTTTTTGTGCAGAAATCAGGGTGTTACGCACTCTCCTCCGTATAATACTGTGCCTGGGCGTTCCACAGCTCGTAATACTTTCCGTCCGGCTTCCCCAGCAATTCCTCATGGGTGCCCTGCTGAACGACCTCGCCGTGGTCGAACACGGCGATCTCATCGCAGAACTTGCAGGAGGACAGCCTGTGGCTGATATAAATTGCCGTCTTATCGTCCGCGATCTTGTTGAATTTGGCGTAGATCTCCGCCTCGGCCACCGGGTCCAGGGCGGCGGTGGGCTCATCCAGCACGATGAAGGGCGCATCCTTGTACAGGGCCCGGGCAATGGCGATCTTCTGGGCCTCACCGCCCGAAACGGTCACGCCCTCCTCGTCCAGATCCTTGTACAGGCAGGTGTCCAGCCCCTTGGGCATCCGGGCCAGCCGATCAGCAAAGCCCGCCTTCTGCAGGCAGTCTGCGGCACGGGCGGCATCGTAGTGCCGGGCCGTGGCAACATTCTGGCCCAGCGGCAGGGCGAACAGCTTGAAATCCTGAAACACCACCGAGAAGATATCCATGTACTCATCGTAGCGGTACTTGCGGATGTCGATGCCGTTGAGCAGAATGACGCCCTCGGTGGGGTCGTACAGGCGGCAGAGCAGCTTGATGAAGGTGGTCTTGCCGCTGCCGTTCATGCCCACCACGGCCAGCCGCTCCCCCACTTTGAAGGTCATGCTCAGGTGGCGCAGGGCATACCGCTCGCTGCCGGGATATCGGAACGACACATCCCGGAACTCCACGGTGTACTGGCGGTCGCTCCGCTTTTCAGTGGTCAGGCTGCCCTTGTACATCTTGTTGGGCAGGTCGAGGTAGGAGTAAAGCGTTTTCAGGTAGGGGGCGTTGAATTTGCAGTCGCCCACGGCGGTGAACAGCCCGCCGATACCCACAAAGGAGTTGGTGGCCGCGCCCACATACTGGGTCACAGCAGCCAAACCAAAGGCCCCGCCGTAGGCTTTCAGGCAGACGAAGAGGTAGGCAAGGCCCATGAGCAGGGCTGGGACGGCGTTGCCCGTGGCATTCAGGATGCCGAATTTTCCCTTGCGGGCCCGCTCAAAGGCGGGCATGGAAACGACGGCATGGTCTTTCAGGAACTCGAACTGGTCGTACATCCGCACGTCCAGCGCCTTTTTGTCATTCTGGCATACCCCAATGAGGAAGGCCCAGAGCCGGTTGCCCCAGAGGCCCTCCTCTTCGATATCCGGGTTGCTGATGCCCGCGCTGGAAGCGCACACCGGCGAGAGCCACGCCACAGCCAGGATCAGTGCCAGCACTGCCGGCACGCAGAGCGGGCTGTTGAGGGCTGTCAGCGGGCAGGCAGGCACCTTGGCCGTGAACAGCCCCACCGACAGCACCGCGCCGCCCAGAATGCGGAACACCGCCGCGGATACATTGTCCAGCAGCTCCACGGCGTTGGGGTTGCCGCCGCCGCAAAAGCTTTCGCTCTGCTGGATAAAGTTGTAGAGGTCATAGATCCGCTGGCTGTCCTCATCGGCGTAATCCATGGACATCTGCTTTTCCATAAAGCAATCATGGCCCAGCTGCCAGTTCAGCTGCTCCCGCTCCACACTCTTCCAGTGGAGCAGAGCCGACCGCGCCAGCGTGAGCAGAGCGGTCACGCCCAGCACCCACGCCACATCCACGGCAAGGGCACGCGGGTCCCGCGCGCCCGCCAGCTCAGCCACCAGCCGGGCCGAGAACCAGACCACGGCATAGGGACTGACGGCATCCGCCAGCGCCCACAGCACGGTGGACAGCACGAAGCGGGGCGTATTTTTCCAGTAAAAGCGCCAGGCCCGCAGGGTCAGCCGGACGCTTTCCTTCAGGGTTATTTTTTCTTCGTTCATACGGCCTTGCCCTCCTTGTAATATTTGCTCTGCACCGCAAACAGCCTGGCATAGCCGCCGTTCCGGGCCATCAGCTGGTCGTGGGTTCCTTCCTCGGCCACTCTGCCGTTCTCAAGGAAGAGGATCCGGTCGCAGAAACGGGTGGAGGCCAGCCGGTGACTGATGAACAGACTGGTGCGGCCCTGGGTCATCTCGTTGTACTTCTGGTAAATATCATCCTCGGCGATGGGGTCAAGGGCGGCAGTGGGCTCATCCAGCACAAGGATGGGCGCGTCTTTGTACAGGGCACGGGCCAGCATCAGGCGCTGGGTCTGGCCACCGGAGAACTCCACGCCGTCCAGATAGACATCCCGGCCCACATGGGTCTGAATGCCCGCCGGGAGAGCTTCCATTTTCTCGGTCAGCCCGGCCTGGTCAAGACAGCGCCGCACCTTTTCCTCGTCGATGTTCTCCATGCTTTGCGCCACATTCTCGGCCACAGTGCAGGAGAGCACACTGAAATCCTGAAAGACCGCTTCAAACAGCTTGTAGTAATCCCGGCGGTTATACTGCCGGATGTCCTGCCCGTTCAGCAGGACACGGCCCCCGGTGGGGTCCAGGAAGCCGCAGATCAGCTTGACCAGCGTGGTCTTGCCCGCACCGTTCAGGCCCACGATGGCCAGATTCTCGCCAGGGTGCAGGGTCAGGCTCATGTGGTCGATGGTGTTTTTCTCCGCACCGGGGTAACGGTAGCTCACATCCTCCAGCCGCAGCTCATAGGGCATATCCAGCCGCTTTTCCAGTGGAGTGCCCTCCTCAAACCGGAAGGGCTCCGGCCGTTCAAGAAATTCCCGGATGGTGGAAATGTCCAGACTCTGCTTGCGCAGGAGAGCAAACTGCTCCATCAGGCCCGTGACCCACTGGGCAAAGCCGGAGGCCGCCCCGAAGTAGAGCAGAAAGGCCGACACCGGCAGGCCTCTGGTCACGGTGAGCCAGAGCAGGTAGGCGTAGGCCGCACCGTTGCGCACCAGCAGAAGCACCAGGTCGATGAGGTTGGCGGTCAGATAAGCGCGCTCCCGCCTTTCGAGAAAGGCATAGTTCAGCCGCAGGGCGGAATCATACAGGTCGGTGAGCCACTGCCGCAGGCCGAAGATGCGGATATCCTTACCAAACTCCCGGCCCTCGGCGGTATTTCGCAGGTAGCGCAGGTTCCGGGTGATCCGGGCCTCTTCTTCCCGGTGGCGGTACCCCCACTCGTTGATGTTTTTGGTGGAACAGTAGCTCCCCACGGCGGTCAGGGCCGTCAGGATGCAGAGCCATGGGTTTAACCCGGAAAGCAGGGCCAGATATACCCAAAATCCAATGAGGTTCGTCAGGATATCCGTCCAGCTTTGCCAGCATGCCTCGGTGGCACCCCGGCCGTTCCTGCATGCCTCGTCTCCCTTCTGATACATCAGACGGAAGGTCTCATCCAGCAGGTTGGCGTAGGCCGTGCGGGTGCGCTTGGTGTTGAGCCTTTTCAACACTTCCAGCCGCACACCGGCCCGGCCAAACATGGTGAGGTGGTCGATGTAGTAGCACAGCGCGGTCAGGGCAAACAGCAGAATGGTGAACCCGCCGATGGTGCCCAACAGCTGGCCCAGCGGAGCGCCGCTTTCCAGCTTGCCCAGCACCGCCGGGCTGATGAGCATTTCAGCAGTGGTTTTCCCTGCCGTGCAGACGGCCAGCAGCACCACCAGCACCGGCACGCTCCGGCGGGTGTCCCATGCCACCGAGAGCATGTAGGCGGTGTTCTGCCAGAGGTTGTATTTGGGCTTTAACTTTTTGGGTTTCTCGTTCTTTCCCATTTTGGAATCCCCTTTCACTTGTCTGGCAATGATCCTAACACAAAAAATCGTCCCCGACACATTCCGGGGACGAAACGCTCAAAATCGGGGACGAATTGCTAAACCTGCGGAATCAGTATCTCCGTCGTGAATGCCCCATCCTCGCTGTTGCGGCTGAGGTAGCCGTCCAGTTTTTCCACAATGGCATCGATGCGCACCAGCCCGAAACCGTGGCCCTCGCCCTTGGTGGTGGCAAAGCGGCCCGCAAACTTCTTCTGCTTTTTGGTGGCCGTAAAGTTGGTAAAAGAGATGTAGAGCTGGGTGCCTTTCATATCCATATACACCCGGATAAGCCGCTCTTCCTCGGGCAGCTCGGCGCTGGCATCCATGGCGTTATCGAAGAGATTGCCCAGGATGCAGCAGAGATCCAGCTCGCTCATTTTCAGCTTGACCGGGATATGGGCATCGATCTGCACCGGAATGTTCCGGCTCTTGGCAAGGGAGATCTTACTATTGATGATGGCATCGGCCATGGCGTTGCCGGTTTTTACAGCCAAATCGACAGTGTTCAGGTCGGTGTCCAATGCGTCCAGGTAGGCTCTGATGCCGTCCAGGTCGCCTTGCGCCGCCAGCACCTTCATGGTCTGGATGTGCCCCCGGTAATCGTGCCGCCATCCCCGCATCTGGCGGTACATGTTGTCCACTTCTTTGTAGTGGGTC
>CALDLZ010000329.1 GCA_937915335.1 uncultured Faecalibacterium sp. | reverse complement strand
GTGTAATCGTCCAGTGCTTCCCGCAACCGGGCCACAGCAGCGGTAAAGCGGTCGTATTTTTCATGCAGCTTGTCCATAAGTTCTACACCATCCCTTTCGATGTTCGCAAGAAATACAGGCTCCATATCGTCCTGAATGTGCACAATGTCAAATTTCAGCAGCGTGGGCAGTTCTTCGCAGCACATCCAGAACTCGGCCCGGTTGTCCTCTGGCATCCCGTACACGGCCAAATCTATGTCACTGTTAGGCCGGTTATCGCCCCGGGCACGGGAGCCGAACAGCACAAGCCGCTTTGCGCCAAACCGCCGGGCCAGTGCTGCAAGCTGATTATAAAGCTCTTCCATCTTCTCACCTGTCATCAATCGTTACCATGTGATTATTTTATCTTTTTGTTTCGAATGATCTCGGGAATCAGCTCCAACGGCAATTCACTTTTCAGCTTTTCAAAAAGCTGTGCCTCTTTTGTATCTGGCCTGTAAAGAGCATCTATAAACGATTCAAATTCACCGACCGGAATAAATAGCTCCTCAGCCGTTGGGTATTCTGCTATAAAATCCTCAATATATTTTGGCAAATTGTCCCCACTGAACACTTGATATTGTTTCAAGAGGTGGTAAACAGATGGCCCACAGTATACAACCGCTCCACGTTTCTTGTTCATGTGTAATCCTTTCCTACTGGCAGAAAAGCCTCACTGAGCGGCTTTAGTCTTTCTTTGAGCCTGTATCTTCTGTCATACTTCCAGCGGCATTCTGTGTGTTCTCTGCGGTATATTGCATCCGTTCTTCCCCTGTATAACCCTCTGGCAATTCGCCCCGGCGGCTAAACTCTCGAATAAGCTTTTGAATATCCGCAGGCGTTTCAACACCCCTCATGCTTTCGATTGCTTCCCGATTGTGTTCTTGTGCGGCTCTGCGCCCGTCTGCGTCTTGATACCGCGGTATTTCTGTAAGTTCTCGCACACGATCTAATGCGGTATTCCGTCCCTCATCGTTTAGTTGATTTAAATATCTTTCAAGCCTTGAAAGCTGTTCCTCTAACTTTTTTTCACTTGCTCTCTGCACAATCCGGCCTAAAAAATCATCATCGCCGTACAATGCCCCAATATCTACATGCAAGGCTTGCGCTATTTTCTGTACTGTTTCAAGTTTAGGGTTCAACTTTCCAGATTCATATTTTCTTATAGTTGACGCATCGACACCCATTCGTTCACCGAGTTCTTTTTGTGTTAATCCACCCCGTATCCGCTCTTTTCGGATTTTCTCGCCTATTGTCACTCCATCCACCTCCCATTTGCATTGTACCATACCATTTTCAAAAAAGGAACAAAAATCTCTCAAAAAGCATTGACAGAGACAAAAATATCTGTTATTCTCTAAATTAGAGAGACAAAAGTCTCTTGATCGAGAGGTGAATTAAATTGGCAAAGGCAATTATTGTTGACCGTGTAAAGGTCGTTGCAGAAATGACCCGGCGTGATATAACCTGTGAGGAACTGGCTCAAAAAGCTGGCGTTGGGCGTGCTGCTATCTGGAAAATGCGTAAGGGACAGGCTGTTTGGCGTACTACCGCCCAGCATGTAGCCCGTGCCCTTGACGTGTCTGTGGAAAGCCTGTTGGAAGATGGAAAGGAGAGTTGACGCATGGGTGACG
>CALDLZ010000328.1 GCA_937915335.1 uncultured Faecalibacterium sp. | reverse complement strand
GTCCATGTTGGCGGTGGCGAGATCCTTCACGGTGATGATGCCTTCCAGCTCGTTGTCGGCATTGGTGATGGTCAGGGTGTCGATCTGCTGGTCGCGCATGATCTCCCAGGCCTTGCGCAGGCTGGTGGAGCCGGGAAAGCCCGGCATCTCACGGTAATCCACGTCACGGATCTTCGGGTTCACATCGGTACACATCCGGGGCGGCGTAACATTGAACTTTTTCAGGACGAACTCGGTCTCCTGGTTCATCTTACCGGCACGGCGGGGTTCACAGACCAGCGTGCTGGTGCGGTTTTTCAGCTCCGCATAGGCGATAGCAGAGCAGATGGAGTCGGTGTCCGGGTTGCGGTGCCCGATGACAACGACCTTGTGTGCTTCCTTTGGCATAGCATCTTCCCCTCTCTAGGTCAACATTCATTTACCTTTTACCGGCCCCGTGCCCCAAAACACCGGGCACAGCTGCCAGCTTCATTTTAGCACAACCGGTTCCGGGGGTAAAGCATTGGGGTCATTTTTCTTGACACTGCGCCCGAAATCGACTATCCTTTACTTTGAAAGAAAAAAATTCCAGGAGGACGTGCCATGAAAAAACATCTTCGCGCTCTGGCCGCGGGGCTGACGCTGGCGGTCTGCGTCTGCGGCAGCACCGCCGCGCTGGCCGAAGCGCCTGCCGCCACCCCCGCCCCAAAGGATGACCGGGTCATTACCGATGTGAGCCCCCTTGAGGATCAGATCCGCAACATCATTGGCTTTACCACCAGCATCGGCGGCCCATACGACTTTGAGGAAGCCGACCACAAATCCGCCGTGCAGGCCTATGACGCCGCGCCAGCCGAGGGCGCAGTGGCCCTGCTGCGCATCTACGCCCGGGCCGAGGACCGGGGCGACGCTTCCATCAATTCCAGCGGCCATGCCTTCATCTCGGTGCGGAACGTCTCCGACCACGACATTGAGGTGGGCGGCCTGATGATTGCCCCCAACACCGAGATGACCTTCAGCCCCCGCGGCAACCGCTGGGAGCACACCGGCATCTGGTACAATCTGGAGGGCTACTACAAGCGATACCTGGCCGATTCCTACTACCAGAACATCTACGCCATCCAGACCTCGCTGGATCAGGGTCAGCTGGACGTGGTCAACCGCAACCTGGCCAGATCCGATCACTGGTCCGCCTACTTCAACTGCGCCGCCTTTGCCGAGGAGATGTGGAACTCTGTCTGCGCCGACACCCTTTCCGCCGGGCAGCCTTATACCCCCGAGAACCTACGCAATGACATTCTTGCCAAGTATGGTGACCTGGCCAAGTACAACCCCCAGGTGCCCTACGACTACATTGTATATTATGGTACCAGCCTGACCCCCAGCCAGGAATTCGCGTAATTGCGGGGGTGAGCTTATGACATCGCAAAAATTTGAGCATCCCCTGTTGTTTACTCGTCGGCAGCTCATCTCCCTGCTGCTGCCGCTGGTGGCCGAGCAGGCCCTCAGCGTTTCCATCGGTCTGGCGGACACCCTGATGGTCTCCTCCGTGGGCGAGGCCGCCGTCTCGGGCGTGAGTCTGGTGGACTCGGTCAACGTCCTGATGATCATGCTGATGAGTGCCCTTGCCACCGGCGGTGCGGTGGTCGCCAGCCAGTACATCGGCCACCGGGAGCCTGACCGGGCCAAGGCCAGCGCCGCCCAGATCATGTTCATCATGCTCTCGCTCAGCGTGGTCACAGCCGCCATCGTCATTGTAGGGCGGCACGCCATCCTGCGGGGCATTTTCGGCTCCATTGATGCTGACGTGATGAAGTACGCCGAGACCTATTTCGTGCTCTCGGCCCTGAGCTACCCCTTCATCGGCGTGTACAATGCCGGTGCGGCCCTGTTCCGGGCCCAGGGCAACAGCAAGATCAGTATGCTGTCCAGCCTGGTGATGAACGTGGTGAACATCGGCGGCAACGCTATCCTCATTTACGGCTTTGGCCTGGGCGTGATGGGTGCGGCCACGGCCAGCCTCATCAGCCGGATGATTGCCTGCTTTGCCGTGATGTACCTGCTGGAAAAGCCCAACTGCACCCTGCGCATTGACCACTGGGCTGACCTGAAGCCGGACCTCGACCTCATCAAGCGCATCTTGAAGGTGGGTATCCCGGCCGGCATTGAGAACAGTATGTTCCAGATCGGCAAGCTGGCGGTCTCCAGCCTGACCAGCACGCTGGGCACCGCCGCCATTGCGGCCAGCGCCGTGGCCGGCAACACCACCAACTTCCTGAATGTTCCCGCCAACGCCGTGGGCATGGCCGCCCTGACCGTCATCGGCCAGTGTCTGGGCGCGGGCGAAAAGGATCAGGCCAAGTATTACTCCAAGCGCTTCTTACAGCTGGCCTATGTCGGTGCGTGGGTGATGAACCTGACCGCCCTGTTCTTCCTGAACAAGATCGCCCTTTCCTGGTTCAACCTCTCCCCGGAAGCCAGCGAAATGGCGTTGAGTATCATGGTCTGGTTTAATATCATTTCCCTGTTCATCTGGCCGTCCAGCTTTACTCTGCCCAACATCCTGCGCGCCGCCGGAGACGCCGCCTTTACCATGACAGTGAGCGTCCTCTCCATGTGGCTGTTCCGTGTGGCCTTCTGCTACCTGATGGTACTCAAGTTCCACCGCGGCGTGCTGACCATCTGGTTTGGCATGTTCCTGGATTGGGCCGTGCGCTCCCTCTTCTTCGCCATCCGCTATGTCCGGGGCAGGTGGATGGAAAAGACAGTTATCTGAAAAACACACCTCTCCGTCATTGCAGTTCTAAGGCTAGGTTTTGCAAATTTGCAGACGTTAGTCTTTCAGATGCGTTGGCTCCCCCTTCGGGGGAGCTGGCACGCGTCAGCGTGACTGAGAGGGATTTTCTTTTTTATGCAGGAAACCCGCTTCTCATCTCGTATGAATAGGCAGAAGCTTCTGAAAACCGCACCAAATTCTGCGGGGATGTGTTCATGTTTTTGTCAGCTTTTTGTCTTGTTTTCTTCGTTTTTGCGGCGTATAATCATACGCTGCAAAGAACTTTCAGCGGGGCCTTGGCCCCCATTCCAGAAAAGGAAGTGTGTTCCATGCGCAACTGGTTTTCCCGCCATCCCGTTTCGTTCATGGCGTTTTATCTTGTGTTTTATCTTGCGGCATTCCACTGGCTCGAGGCCAACATCACGGTGCCTGATGTCTGGGTGCACTGCCACCTCGACGACCTGATCCCCTTCTGCAAATATGCCATCGTGCCCTACTTCGCCTGGTTCGTCTGGATCCCGTTCACGCTGTTCTACCTGCTGTGGAAAGCGCCCCGGGCCGACTTCTGGCGGCTCTGCCTCCCCCTGTTCGCCGGTATGACCATTGCGCTGGCCTGCTATGTCATCCTGCCCACCGGCCTTGACCTGCGGCCTTACCGGGTGTACGGCAATGACATCTTCGCTCAGGCTGTGCGGATGCTCTACGCCACCGACACGCCCCTCAATGTCTGCCCGTCCATCCATGTGTTCAACTCCGTCACCCTGATGATGGCCTACTACCGCAGCCATATCTTCGAGGAGCCCCGCCGCCGCTGGATGCGGCCCGCTTCCGCCGTACTCTGCATGTCCATCATCGCTTCCACTGTCCTGCTCAAGCAGCACAGCTGCATTGACGTGCTGCTGGGTATCCTGCTGGCCATGGCGCTGGACACCGCAATGAACGCGCTGGAACGCAGCGACGCAAGAGCCTTGCAGCGGCTGTAAGCTTTCTCTGAAACAAAAAACTCCCCCGCCAAACGGCGAGGGAGTTTTTTTGTTCAGGTCAGGTCGCGTCGATAAAGATCTCCAATTGGCTCGTGTCCAGCTCGGTCTTTTCCTTCCCGACTTTGGTATAGGAAACATCCAGATATTTCAGGTTCGTATCCCCGGCAAGAATTTGTTTGCACAGCTCTGAATCCACAGAGGCGTGATTCATCAGATTCAGCAAAACCAGCTGCGGCATCCGTGCCAACGGGGTATAATCCATGTCCCGATACCGTTCTCTTGCTCCCAAGGAAAGCCCCATATCCAGATATTGCAGCTTACTGCACTCGGTCAGCGGCTCAAAGCTGGGCACTTCCGTCTCTTCGATTTGCAGAGCTTGCAGGTTCGGCAGCTCTTTCAACGGTTCCAGAGATTCGACACGGGTCACGTCCAGCGTCAGCGCACGCAGGTTCGCACCCGCCAGCTGGGACAGATCGACCTCACTGCCGCTGATCCACAGCACCTCCAGCGATTTCATTTGCGCAAATGCCGAGAGGTCAGAGACGTTGACATCCGCCCGGACGATATTGCTACCATAAAACAGCTTTACCACGGAATCCAGCTTTGCAAATGTCGGGAACGCACTACTTTCCACGCTGGGCAGCTCCAGATACGTCAGATTTTTGCATTCTTCTAAGCCTGTCAGGTCAGAAATAGGTGGTGCTTCTTTCTCATTGAAAATTTTCAACACCTGCAAGCTGTCAAAATGTCGTAGGTCCGCAAGAGATGCCAAAGGAGCATAATCACCACTCGCCTTGCATGCATTGGCTTTATACAGCTCATTGGAATCATAGCTGAAATCATCCCCAAGATTTTCCCCTTCTGATGCATTTTTAATAATGGTATCTGTCGGGTTATTTCCTGAGCTCACTGTAACCAGCTGATAATCCCAGACATCGCTGTGGTAGATCTCCCCCTTCGGGCGGTTGAGCCAGTTTCGGACATGCTTTTCCATTACCGGGTCTTGCCATTCGATGACATAATCCTCACCGTGTTCCACCTGCCGGGCTGGAACTGTGATTTCTTTTTGCTGGGCAAAAATCTCATTCATCGGAGAACGATATATCCCCGGTTTCTGCTGAGGAATCCCTGCACATGCGCTGAAAAAAAAAAAAAAAAAACATTGTGCACATCAACGGGCATAAAGCTTTTCTCAATTTATGCATAACAGATTCCTCTCTCGTTTAGTTTATTTGCTCAGAATTTTCGTTCTTATCCTCATCCTTTTTACGAGTTGTCTGATTGGGAACTTCAGACAACACTTCATTGCTCATATAACCACATTTTTCACAATATAGTGTTCCCCACAGTCTTGTATAATAATATGTAGACTCCGTCCATGTACTAATAATATTAAGCGGCACATACTTTTCAGGCGTAGTGCAAATAGGACACGCCGAACTAAAATGTGGCTTTACCGTTTCATCTTCCGGTTCAGCGGCAAATGCACTAAGTGGTATTACACACATAAATGTTAATACCGCCAACAAACCTGCTAACATCTTTTTCATTTTACTGCCTCCAATCTATGTTGTGATTTTTGCTATTTATATTCTACCATATAGATATTATTTTGTAAAGAATAAACCACAATCTTTACCGTTTCCAGTGAAAGATTGTGGTTTTGCTTAAAACAGATCTTCCGGCAGGCAGATATCCTGCTTGGGCACCTTATCCCACGAGAAATCTTGGATAAGGCTTTCCGGGGTGCGGGGGGCCGGTTCAGGCTGGAGACCGTAGGCAAAGGCAAGCTTGCCGACGATCTCCGCCGCTGTATACTTTGCCCGCAGGTTTTCCAGGCTCTGGTCGCCATCCCGCTTGGACAGGCGGCGGCCATCGGGGGCCAGCAGCAGCGGGCAGTGGGCAAACTTTGGAGCGGGCAGGCCCAGCAGACGGTAAAGATAGAGCTGCCGCGCCGTGGAGGAGAGCAGGTCAGCGCCCCGCACCACCTCGGTCACGCCCATGCGGGCATCATCCACCACCACGGCCAGCTGATAGGCAAACACGCCGTCGGCACGGCGGAGGTAGAAGTCACCGCAGTCATGGAGCAGGTTCTCAGTGTGGGGACCCATGCAGCCATCGGTGAAGGTGACGTCCTCGTCGGGCACCATGAGTCGGTAGGCCGGGGCTTTCTTTTTGCGCTTTTCGGCGATTTCTTCCGCCGTCAGCCCCCGGCAGGTGCCGGGATAGACCACATTGCCATCAGAGGTATGGGGTGCGCTGGCGGCATGGAGCTGGGCACGGGAGCAGAAGCAGGGGTAGACAAGACCCTGCGCTTCCAGTTGTTTGTAGCTCTCGGTGTAGATGTCAGCACATGCGCTCTGGTAATAGGGGCCGTTGGGGCCGCCATGACTGCCGCCCTCGTCCCAGACAAGGCCCAACCAGCTCAGATCCTCTTCCAGCGCGTCGGCATATTTGCGGGGACAGCGCTCGGCATCCAAATCTTCAATGCGCAGGACGACACGCCCGCCCTGGCTTTGGGCGCTGAGCCAGGCCAGCAGGCTGCAGGCAAGGTTGCCCAGATGCAGCCGCCCGCTGGGGCTGGGGGCAAAGCGCCCGGTCACGGTGCTCACAGGCCCAGCTTCCATTCGCCGTCCACAGGCTGGGAGATGGGGGTGTTATAGAACTCCGCCACGGCCTTTGCCATGTACTCGGCATCCTTGCAGCTGGCGGTCTCCATAGCGGAATGCATGGCCAGCTGTGCCAGACCGATGTCCACCATGGGGATCAGGATCTGGTGGCCCAGCAGGTTGCCCAGCGTAGAGCCGCCGGGCACATCCGCGCGGTTTGCCGCCACCTGCACGGGCACGCCGGCCTTTTTGCAGATCTCCGCAAAGGCAGTGCCGGTCAGGCCGCTGGTGGTGTAGGTCTGGCGGGCGTTATATTTCAGCAGGACACCGCCACCCATGGTGGCAACATTGGCGGGGTCGCTCTTTTCTGGGTGGTTGGGGTGGGTGGCGTGGCCGTTGTCAGCACTGAGCAGCAGGCTGTTGGTGCAGGCACGGATGCTCTGCTCCCGGGTCACGCCCAGCTTTTCCTCAATGCGGGCCAGCACATTGGCCATAAGGGTACCCTGCGCGCCCTGACGGCTGGAGGAACCGACCTCTTCGTTGTCGAACATGACCCAGAGATCGCCGCGGCCTTCCTCTTCGCTGCGGCCCTGCAGGAAGCCCCACAGGGTGGTGTAGGCGCATTCGAGGTCATCGATGCGGCCAGACATGAAGTACTCGCCCTTCAGGCCCACACGCTCGGCCTTTTCGCGGGTGCAGAGCACCAGGTCAGAATCCACGATATCCTCGGGCTTCACGCCGGCTTCCTCGGCCAGAGCGTCCCGCAGGGTGGAACCGGCCTCACCGAAGATGGGCTGCAGATCGACCTGAGGATTGTACTTCATGCCATTGTTCAGGTCACGGTTGAAGTGGATGCACAGGTTGGGGATGACAGCCAGCGCACGGTCGGGATGGACGAGCACGCTCTTGATGCCGCTCTCCGTGCGGACCAGCAGGCGGCCTGCCACGCTCAGGGGACGGTCCATCCAGGTGGGCATGATCATGCCGCCGTAACCCTCGGTCTCGGCCTTGGCAAAAACAGCATCCTTACCGCCGTCCAGTTGCTTGATGCGCCAGGTGGGAGAATCGCTGTGGCTGGCGGTGACATGCCAGCCGGTCAGCTCACCCTTGGGCATCCGCCATGCCAGCACGGCAGAACCGTTGCGGGTGGTGTAATACTTGCCGCCGGGCACCAGCTCCCAGGCCGCGCTCTCGGGGCAGTTCTGATAGCCGTTCTCCTCCAAGATTTTCACAGCGGCAGCCGTGGAGTGGAAGGCGCTGACACCAGCATTCAGGAAGTCGAAGAGGCCTTCGACAGAAAAAGCGTTGTTCTGCATTTTATGTTCTCCTTTATTTTTAAGGTGATTTCCGCCACAATTATACCGTTTCTCTTATCAAAATGCAATCACGCGGGCGCCATCTCAGCGAGCTGCTGGTCGATATCGTGACGGATCTGAGCGGCCTGCAGGCCGCAGACCAGTTGCAGGTGGGTGCCCTGCACCACAAGGCCCTTATAGGGCAGGGAGAGCAGCGCACCCATATCCAGCAGTGAGGCATCCCGTACCGTGAGCCGGAGCCGAGTGAAGCAGTTTTCCAGCTGGGCGATATTCTCCGGCCCGCCCAGTGCGGCGATGAACCGGCACACCTCCTGCGGGTCGGCGTGCCGGGAGCCGTCGGCGGCAAGGGAGTCATCCCGGCCCGGGGTGGGCAGGTTCTTTGCCTTGATGAGCACGCTGAACACAATGAAATAGGTCAGGATCTCCACCAGGCCCAGCAGATAGAGCAGCTGGTAGTTCGTCCCGGCACTCAGGTTGAACACCAGCGACCCCAGAAGATTAGAGGTAAACGCCCGGACATGCAGCGCATTGAGCAGCACCATAAAAACGCCCGTGATGGCCGCATGGGCCACCCAGAGCAGGGGCGAGACGAAGCAGAACAGGAAATCAATGGGTTCCGTGATGGAGGCCAGCGATGCCGTGATCGCCAGCGGGATCATGGCGGCAGCAGTGCGGGCACGGTTTTCCTTGCGGGCAGTAAAGATAAACGCCGCCGCAATGCCCAGATAGCCAAAGGTCTTGGTGAAGCCGGTATACATCCAGACGATGCCATCGGAGAGGGGCAGACCCATAGTGTACTCGGTCATGCTGACGGCATAGGCACCGGTATAGGTCACAGAGCCCACGGTCAGGGTGCCGCCCAGCGAGGAGAACTGGAAGGGCATATAAATCAGGTGGTGCAGGCCGGTGGGGATGAGCAGACGCTCCAGAAAGCCGTACAGGAACACGCCCGCGTTGCCCGAAGCCGCGATCCAGCCCGTGATGGCGCTGACGCAGGCCTGCAGCGGGGGGCAGAGGAAGCAGAACGCCACGCCCTGTACCACGGCCAGCGCCGACAGACACAAAAACGACCACCGCAGCCCGGAATAAAGCTGGGTGATCATGCCACGGAACTGCTTTTCGCAGGTGCGGTTGAAGAGCCAGGCCGCCGCAAAGCCCAGCACGATGCCGCCCGCCACACCGGTATCCACCACCTGAATGCCCAGAATGGTGGTCTGGCCCGTACCCGCAAGGCCGGTCAGGGCATCGGGCTGAACGAGCCGATCCAGAGCTTCCAGCGTGGTATGGTTGGCCGTCAGGTAGATGAGGTAGGCCATGAAGGCCAGCAGGGCGGCATCCTGTTTTTCGGTTTTGGCGCGCACCGCCGCCACCCCCACGCAGAGAATAACGCTGAGGTTGTCGATGAGCACCATCATGCCGTTATAGAGCAGCTGGCCGGCCAGTTGCAGCGGGGCCCATTGCAGCACCGGCAGAGCCTGGCACAAGGGCTTGCTGGTGAGCAGCGCGCCCACCACCAACAGCAGGCCCGCTGCAGAAAGATATGACAGCGGCGACAGCAATGCCTGCGAAAAGCGTTCCAGCCGCCGTAGGAGTTTCCGCATTCGTTTCTCCCCTTTTTCCTATTTTTACACAAAACACACCGATTTTAACTATGCCCGGATTATACGCTCCGACGCAAAAAATGTCAATCTCGCCCAACTGAGAAAAAATCAGCAAAAGTTTGTGTAGTTTGCACAGCCGGGGTGAAAAATCGTCCTGCGCACGCCGATTGACAACCGCCCGGCAGAACAGTATACTAGAAATGTACCAATGCAGTTTCTCCGGCTCACGGGCCGGGACACGATAAAAGGAGGCTTCCCCCATGATTCGCAACCGTATTCTTTCCCTGCTGGTCTGCGCCGCCTTGCTGTGCGGCGTGCTGGCAGGCTGCAGCTCCACCAGCTCCGGCTCCTCTTCCGCTTCCAGCTCCGCGGCTTCCACTTCGACCAGCGAGAGCATCCCCTCTTCCACCGTGACTGCTGATACCGGCAAGCCCGGCTCGCTGGATGCGGGCGAGAACTCCCTGTTCTCCCTCTCCGACCCGGAGGATGCCTTTGCCCCCTGCCTGGGCTGGGGCCCCGGCGTGTCCGGCAGCTCGCTGAAGTCCGTCATTGCGGCGGCTTCCCTGTTGGAGTGGGCCGACGGCTGCAACATGAGCATCCAGCAGACCGGCGACATCAAGAACGCCTACACCCAGTGGTTCGACAGCCTGAGCGCCGATGACCAGCAGAGCTTTGCCGACGCATGGCCCCTCATCAAGGCTGATGCCGAGACCCTGCTGACCGATAAAGGCAGCATGACCGGCCGCATCGAGGATGCCGGCCTGAACCCCAAGAAGCTGCCCGGCTGCTCCGAGGAGAACTGGAAGGCCCTTGCGGATGTCATCGACGCACTGGTGCCGCAGTCCAGCGAGTATTGATTTTTCCTGCACGCAAAAGAAGCACCGCTGCGGCGGTGCTTCTTTTTATGTTCAGATCTTCTTCAAAGTGTAGCTGCGGGTCCCCATCCCGATCTTCTCGGCCTGTTCCAGGGTTGCCTTCCATTCGATATTGGGGTTGGAATCCTTGAAGTTATCGTGGTGGCAGTTCCAGCCGGGCTTGGCCAGATTATTGCTCAGCTGGCTGTTGGGCAGGGGCTGCGCATTCAGGCAGGCATCCGCGCAGGCCTGATCCAGTGCCACGGGGTCGAAGGATGCAAACATACCGATATCCGGCAGGATGGGGGCATCGTTCTCGCCGTGGCAATCGCAGTTGGGGCTCACATCCTGCACCAGGCTGATGTGGAAGCAAGGGCGGTCTGCACAGACAGCGGCGGCGTATTCGGCCATTTTGCGATCCAATTCCTCGTTCGCGCTGCTGTCGATGGAATAGATGGCATCGAAGTTGCAGGCACCAATGCAGCGGCCGCAGCCCTTGCACTTCTCATAATCAATGACCGCCTTATTCTGCTCGTTGTAACGGATGGCATCGGAACCACACTCCTTGGCGCAGCGGTGGCAGCCACGGCAGAGGTTTTCCTGCACGGCGGGCTTACCAGAGGAGTGCTGCTCCATCTTGCCCGCGCGGGAACCGCAGCCCATGCCAATGTTCTTGATGGCCCCGCCAAAGCCAGTCGCTTCGTGCCCCTTGAAGTGGGTCAGGCTGATGAAGATGTCAGCGTCCATGATGGCTCGGCCGATCTTGGCAGTCTTGCAGTATTCGCCGTTGGGCACCGGTACCTCGATCTCATCGGTGCCGCGCAGGCCGTCGCCGATGAGGATCTGGCAGCCGGTGGTCATGGGCCAGAAGCCGTTCTCCTGGGCGCAGGCCAGGTGCTCCAGCGCGTTCTTGCGGCTGCCCGGATACAGGGTGTTGCAGTCGGTCAGGAAGGGCAGGCCCCCCTGCTCCTTGCACAGGTCGGCCACAGCCTTGGCGTAGTTAGGGCGCAGGTAGGCCAGGTTGCCCAGCTCGCCAAAGTGCATCTTGATGGCCACGAACTTGCCGTCCATATCAATGCTCTTGATGCCGGCGGCAATGCACAGGCGGCGCAGCTTTTCGGTCAGGCTGGTGCCCACAGGACACCGGAAATCGGTGTAGTAAACAGTCGATGCTTCCATAGGGTGTTCCTCCGTTTTTGACGTTTCACGCGCGGCATTTCCCCTGCCGCCGGGCTCTCTCTTTATGGCTTTAGTATAGCACAAGGCAGTGAACGGTGCAATTCTTGCGGGGCGCAAAAAAGCCGCCCGGGCGGGCGGCTTCAGGTTTGCTTTCAACAGGCTTCATCACCGAAAAATGGTTTCACGGTATTCAAAGTCTCGCCATTACGACGGGCTTTCCCCTGCTCATAGGCCACACGGGTAGCTTCTTCCACAAAAGCTTTGACTTCCGGAGATGCCGTAGACCATGTAACATTGAACTTCCGACAGATTTTATAGAAGGTTCGGTAGAACTCTTCCCTCTCCGGGTCTCGATCAAAATAGTCCTGTGCAGTCATTGTGCGAACACCTCATTTCAAATAGGTCACAAATACATTCATTGCCGCCTCTCCGGAAAGCTCGTAGCGTGGTGCCCCGCCAAAGCTCGGCAAAGGGCTTGCCCCGTAATCCTGAACATAGTGCTCAGCCAGTTCCGGCACCTTTGCTTCAAAGGTAACAGTTCCACCACACTCATGGTCAATGGAGAGCTTTATGCCATAGGCAATCAAAACCCGCCCAATTCCATGATATTTCTTGGAATGTCCCACAATTGTTGGATTGCTCTCTGGGTGGCTTTCAATATAAGTAATATGCACCATCACATCGCTTTCCAAAATCTCATACGCCGCCAGTGCAACCAGCTCGCCTTCATTCGTTTTCAGGGCATACTTTTCAAACGAACTATCTTGAATATAATCGGACATCCAGCTTGTCTGCCAGACAGGTTCTTTTTCCGTCTGCGCCGCATCCAATTTTTTCATCCGCGCGATTTTTACACTAACTTTCTGGCTATCCGCAGCATTTACAATGAACGGAACAAATCTTGCCATAAGAACCTCTCTTC
>CALDLZ010000327.1 GCA_937915335.1 uncultured Faecalibacterium sp. | reverse complement strand
CCGATGTTAAAGGCGTGAGAGGCCTCTGTCTTAACCGCTTGACCAACGGGCCATACGTCCATTTTGCATCGGGCTTTCGCTCCCGACTCAATTATTTTAGCATAGGCTCCGCACTTTGTCAACAGGAAATTTCAAGTTTTTCAAAATTTTGTGCCGTGGGTTCTTCTATTCTCCTTTTCCTCTGGGATACCCGGTTGCATCCTTCCTCGACAAAATATTATCAAAGTTGTGTTTTGAGCGTTTTTTCTTTATTTTGTTCGTCACAACTACCCTTCTTTTTTATGAAATAGCTTCAATTGGCTAAGATTCTTAATGAAATTTGTTACATTTATAAGAAGCTTTCGCTCACTCTGGTTGATTTTGGAACAATTTTATGTATAATGATAAACAGGAGAATACGTATCTGTATTTCTTCATCGCCCGCGCCGCCCTTGGCTGAGAGTGTGCGCGACGCGCGATCAGAATTGATCTGAACGAAAGAAGAGGTATATGTATCATGGCAAAGGTAGATCTGAGCAAGTACGGCATTACCGGCACGACCGAGGTCGTGTATAACCCCTCTTACGAGCAGCTGTTCGAGGAAGAGACCAAGCCCGGCCTGGAAGGCTACGAGAAGGGCCAGGTCAGCGAGCTGGGTGCTGTGAACGTTATGACCGGTATCTACACCGGCCGTTCCCCCAAGGATAAGTTCATCGTCATGGACGAGAACTCCAAGGATACCGTGTGGTGGACCAGCGACGAGTACAAGAACGACAACCACCCTGCTTCTCAGGAAGCCTGGGCTGCCGTGAAGGAGATCGCCAAGAAGGAGCTGTCCAACAAGCGCCTGTTCGTCGTGGATGCTTTCTGCGGCGCTAACAAGGACACCCGCATGGCTGTCCGTTTCATCATGGAAGTGGCCTGGCAGGCACACTTCGTCACTAACATGTTCATCAAGCCCACCGCTGAGGAGCTGGAGAACTTTGAGCCCGATTTCGTGGTCTACAACGCTTCCAAGGCCAAGGTCGAGAACTACAAGGAGCTGGGCCTGAACTCCGAGACTGCTGTTATGTTCAACATCACCAGCAAGGAGCAGGTCATCGTCAACACCTGGTACGGCGGCGAGATGAAGAAGGGTATGTTCTCCATGATGAACTACTTCCTGCCGCTGAAGGGCATGGCTTCCATGCATTGCTCTGCCAACACCGATATGGAGGGCAAGAACACCGCCATCTTCTTCGGTCTGTCCGGCACCGGCAAGACCACCCTGTCCACCGACCCCAAGCGCCTGCTGATCGGCGACGACGAGCACGGCTGGGACGACAACGGCGTGTTCAACTTCGAGGGCGGCTGCTACGCAAAGGTCATCAACCTGGATAAGGACTCCGAGCCCGATATCTACAATGCCATCAAGCGCAACGCTCTGCTGGAGAACGTCACTCTGGATGCCGAGGGCCACATCGACTTCGCTGACAAGTCTGTCACCGAGAACACCCGTGTGTCCTACCCCATCGACCACATCAAGAACATCGTTCGCCCCATTTCTTCCGCACCCGCTGCAAAGAATGTCATCTTCCTGTCTGCTGACGCATTCGGCGTTCTGCCTCCCGTCTCTATCCTGAGCCCCGAGCAGACCCAGTACTACTTCCTGTCCGGCTTCACCGCTAAGCTGGCAGGCACCGAGCGCGGCATCACCGAGCCCACCCCCACCTTCTCCGCTTGCTTCGGCCAGGCCTTCCTAGAGCTGCACCCCACCAAGTACGCTGAGGAGCTGGTCAAGAAGATGCAGAAGAGCGGCGCTAAGGCTTACCTGGTCAACACTGGCTGGAACGGCACTGGCAAGCGTATCTCCATCAAGGACACCCGTGGTATCATCGATGCTATCCTGAACGGCGATATCAACACCGTGCCCACCAAGAAGATCCCTTACTTCGACTTCGAGGTTCCCACCGTGCTGAACGGCGTTGACACCGGCATCCTGGATCCCCGCGACACCTATGCTGACGCTTCCCAGTGGGAGGAGAAGGCTAAGGATCTGGCAAGCCGCTTCATCAAGAACTTCAAGAAGTACGAGGGCAACGAGCACGGCAAGGCTCTGGTTTCCGCCGGCCCCCAGCTGTAAGCTCTGACCCCAGCATTTTTCTTCTGAACTCCATATAAATAGACCTCGTCGCCTGTTCATTGACCGAGCAGGCGGCGGGGATTTTTGTGTTTCATGGCAGGTAAACAGAGCGTCGATTGCGTTTTGTGCGCTGATATGCTATGCTTGCAGCAAAGGAAGGGATACTGATGGATGCGAAAACGTTCGGGGCATTTCTCGCCCGGATGCGCAAGGCACAGGGCCTGACGCAGGCAGAACTGGCCCAGAAGCTCCATGTGACAGATAAAGCTGTCAGCCGCTGGGAGCGGGGCATCGGCCTGCCCGACATCAACACGCTGGAACCGCTGGCCGACGCACTGGGGCTTTCCCTCGCCGACCTGATGCACTGCCGTGCCCCGCAGGAAACGGATACCACACAGGAAGTTCCTCTGGAGGATTTCTTTACCCTGCTGCGCCGTCAGCAGTCCATCGACTGGCGCTCGGTGCGGGCCGTCCTGTTCTGGCTCAGCGCCGCGCTGGCGGTCTGGGGCATCCTTGCCTGCCCGGGCCGGATGGCTGTCCACTGGCGCACCACGAGAATTGGGACTTTACAGGCTGACGGCTGGCTTCCCTCCTGGGTGTTTTTCCCGCTGTTTGTGGGAATCGAATTTCTCTCGCTGGAGCTCTGGAACAACTTTGAGCAGACTGGCTACTACCGACACTGGGGCGAGGTCGGGGCCGCCATCACCCGCTCCATGGACCTTTGCTCTCCTGCCGTCCGGCTCTGGAAGTTCGTGCTCGACCTGCTGTTCTTCTTCGGTTTCGGCTTCGTGATCCCCTGCTGTGAAATGATGGCGATTCTGATCAATTGAACCATAGACGCAAAAGCGCCTGTCCGGTAGACTTCCCGGGCAGGCGCTTTGATGTTTTTACAGATTACTTCGCCGCCTCAAACTCTTTTTCGATCTCCTTCGAGGGGGCAGGGGTGACCATGCTGACCACGAAGCAGACGATGAGGGAGGTAAGGAAGGCAGGCAGGAGCTCATAGATGCCGAACACGCCGCCCAGCGGGCTGATGAGGTACTTCCAGACAAAGACCATCAGGCCGCCGGAGAGCATCCCGGCCAGTGCGCCCTGCCAGTTGCAGCGCTTCCAGAAGAGGGCACAGAGCATCACGGCACCAAACGCGCCACCGAAACCGGCCCAGGCAAAGCTGACGATACCGAACACGCTGGAATCGGGATCGCGGGCCAGCACCACACCCACCACGCTGACACAGATGATGGTCAGGCGGGCGGCGAACAGGCTTTGACGCTCGGTCAGCTTCATGTGGCCGAACTCCTGCAGGATGTTCTGAGAAACACTGGACGCGGCGGCCAGCATCTGGCTGTCCGCGGTGGACATGGTGGCGGCAAGGATGCCCGCCAGGATCAGGCCCGCCAGAACCGCCGCAAGCACACCGTGCTGGGAGATCAGGCTGGCAATGCGGACGATCAGGGTCTCGCTGGAAGAGCCGCTCAGGAACTCCAGAGCGCCCGCCTTGGTCATGCCAAGGCCCACCACACCGATGATGATGGAAGCAGTCATGGCGATGACGACCCAGACGCTGGCAATGCGGCGGCTGAGTACCAGCTTCTTCTCATCCCCAATGGCCATGAAACGGAGCAGGATGTGGGGCATTCCGAAATAACCTAGCCCCCACGCCATGGTGGAGACGATATCCAGCAGGCTGTACGGCGTAGCGGTGCCGTCGGCGGCATTGTGGCTGGCCGCCATGGTCAGATAGCCGGAAAGGCTCTGGGCGTTCTCCACCACAGCGCCCCAGCCGCCTGCCACACCAATGCCGTACACAAGCACGGCGATGAGGGCCAGGCTCATCACAACGGACTGGATGAGATCAGTGGTGGTGACAGCACGGAAGCCGCCCATGATGGTATATCCCACGATGACAACAGCCGACACCAGCATCGCCGCCATGTAGTCCACACCGAACAGGCTGTGGAACAGCTTGCCGCAGGCCGCAAAACCGGAAGCGGTATAGGGCACGAAGAACACGATGATGATGACGGCACCCAGTGCGTTGAGCAGGTTGCGCTGGTCGTGGAAGCGCAGGGACAAGAACTGCGGCACGGTGATGGCATCCAGGTTGGCCGAGTAGCGCCGCAGCCGACGGGCCACGATCAGCCAGTTCAGCCAGGTGCCCAATGCCAGGCCGATGGCCGTCCAGCCGGGCGAGGCGATGCCGGTGAGGTAGGCCAGGCCCGGCATACCCATCAGCAGCCAGCTGGACATATCGCTTGCTTCGGCGCTCATAGCCGTGACCAGCGGGCCCATCTTACGGCCGCCGAGGTAGAAATCGGTGCTGTCGTTGTTGGATTTGCTGTACGCAAACCCGACGAACAGCATCGCCGCCAGATAAATGACGATGGTAGCAATGATGCAGATGTTGGTCATATACTTTTCCCCCTTGTCTTTCCAAATGAAAGTACGCTTTGATTTTACCACAGTAAAGCATCAAAGTGCAATACTTTTGGGGAAACTTTGGTTTTATCGCTAAAATTCAGTCTTTTCATTTTTGCGGAATCGTGCTAAACTGAGAGCGGGTTCGTTTTCGCTAATTCAAAGGAGGCTTTCCCACGCTCTCCTTTCTGCGGGGCTGAACAGCCCCACACAGCAAAATGCCCGGTTCCTGTACGGTACCGGGCGTTTTGTTATTTTGCAGCCTCGCCTTCCGGGAAGATAATCTTGTTCACAAAGAAGAAGATGACCATGGAGATGCCGCCGTTCAGGACAGTGGTGCCGATGTTATAGATAAAATCGGGCACCAGCAGACCAGCCACGGCCACCCAGATGCAGTTGATGGAGTTGACGATGCAGGTGATGACGCAGAAGGCCAGCACATACCAGCCGATCTGCTTTGCCAGATCCCCCTTGCTGCGGAACACGAAACTGCGCTGAATGGGAAAGTTGATGCACTCGCCCAGCACCATGGCCACCATGTAGGCGCAGAAGTAGGGCAGGCCGCCGTGGGCGGCATCATAGCCCAGGATGTTCCACTTGAAGGTCGCGCCAAACAGGGTCACATCGATGCCCGGCCAGCCGAAGTCCACCACCGGCAGGCTCCTGAATACCGCCGGCAGGAATTGCAGCAGCAGATACTTGAACACCGTGATGAGATTGGACACAATGACGAACAAGCCGCCCTCCCGCACCCACTTGGCAGCCGCCGGATGCTTGGCGGCAAAGTGATTCCAGAAATTCATAGGTTTTTCCCTCGTTCAACTGTTGTGCAGGCGTTTTTCCATCTGCCCGTTGAGCACCACATTCTTGATGGCCTCCACGATCACCCGCACCAGACCGATAACCCAGAAGCCCCGGGCTTCCATCACGATGCCGTCCACCATACCCATGCTGATGGCACCATTGGTCATCTTGGCAAGGGCACGCAGGGGCATATTATACTGGAACAGGATGTTCAGGTCAGGCTTGCCGCGCCGGATACTCCGCCTGAGCAGGAACCCAAGAACCGCCGCCACCAGCCAGCCCAGCGGGCTGCGGCCATGGCCCAGCTCACCCAGCGTCATGTTGCGGTCGATCCTGATCTTATCCTCGGGGATGGCGCGGCCCAGCAGGGCGGCAAACTCGGCATCGGGGACGCTCTGTACATCGCCGGTCAGGTAGTGAGGGATCTCGCTGTTGTGGTAAGGGTTGGCGGCACCGGTGCCCTCCACCGTGACCTCGGCGGTCAGGCGGATGTCCTCGCAGGAAGCGCCCACCCGGAGCTGGTACACACCGCCCTCGATCTCCCAGCTGTCGGTCTGGACGTTCCAGTAACGGAATGCCTTATCGTCCAGCGGGATGGTCACGGTCTGGCTCTCCCCTGCTTCCAGAGATACCTTGACAAAGCCCTTGAGCTCCTGCATGGGCCGGAAGATCTTTGCGTCCGGCTTTGCCACATAGAGCTGCACGATCTCGGCACCGGCACAGCTGCCGGTGTTGGTCACGGTCAGGGTCACACCGGTCTTGTCGGCCTTGAGATCGGAGTAGGCAAAGGTGGTATAGCTCAGGCCGTAACCAAACGGGAATGCCACCGGCCTGCCCGCTGTCTGGTAATAGCGGTAACCCACATACAGGCCCTCGCGGTACTGGACGGTGCGGCCCTCGCCCGCAAAGTTGTCCTTCACGGGGGTGTCGGTGTAGGCATTGGCCCAGGTCTCGGCCAGCTTGCCGCTGGGGCAGACCCTGCCGGTGAGCACATCCACCAGTGCGCCAGCGCCCGCCTGACCGCCTAAACAGCCGTAGACCAGCGCCCGGCAGTTCTCGATCCAGGGCGTTTCCAGCGAGGAGCCCGCACTCAGCAGCACCACCACATTGGGATTGGCCGCTTCCACCGCTTCGAGCAGCGCCAGCTGGTTCCCGGCCAGCTTCATATCCGTGCGGTCAAGGCCCTCGCTCTCCTTGATCTCGTCCAGCCCCAGGAATACCAGCACGGTATCGGCGTTTTTCGCCAGCACCACAGCTTCGGCCTGCAATGCTTCATCGGGCCGGCCCTGACGGTCGAAGCCCTGAGCGAAGCCCACACTGTCCAGTCCGCACTCTTCCAGCTGCTCCAGGAAGGAATCCACCTTGATGGAGTTGACGGCGCTGGAGCCCGCCCCCTGATACCGGGGCGTGCGGGCGAAATCGCCGATGACAGCCACCTTCTCCCCCGCTTTCAGGGGCAGCAGGTTCTTCTCGTTTTTCAGCAGGACGACGCTCTCGGCAGCGGCCCGCCGAGCCAGCGCGTGGTGGGCATCCGCGTCAAAGGTCTTGGGGGCGGCTTCCACGGCGGCGTGGGTGGTCAGCACCAGCTCAATGAGCTCGTCCAGCCGGGCATCCACATCGCCTTCGCTGATTTTGCCGCTCTCCACGGCCCGCAGTAACTCCCGGATGGAATCATCCCCAGGGCAGGGCATTTCCAGCGTGGAGCCGTTCTTCACGCCCAGCGCATGGTCGTTGGAGCCGCCCCAGTCCGTGACGACGGCGCCTGCAAAGCCCCAGTCCCGCCGCAGAACGTCCATCAGAAGGTGGTCATTCTCGTTGGCGTAGGTGCCGTTGACGAGGTTATAGGAGGACATGATGGTTTTGGGGGCGGATTCCCTGACCACGATCTCAAAGCCGGTGAGGTAGATTTCCCGCAGGGTGCGCTCGTCCAGCACGGAATCGCTGGCCATCCGGCGCAGCTCCTGGCTGTTGACCGCAAAGTGCTTGGGACAGGCCGCAATGCCGTTTTTCTGGATGCCCCGCACATAGCCCGCCGCCATCTTGCCGGAAAGATAGGGGTCCTCGGAGAAATACTCGAAGTTGCGGCCACACAGCGGGCTGCGCTTGATGTTCAGGCCCGGGCCCAGCAGCACGGCCACATCCTGCGCGGCGGCTTCCTCGCCCAGGGCCTCCCCGATCTCCTCGCCCAGCGCCGGGTCCCAGCTGTTGGCCACCGTGGCCGACGTGGGGAAGCAGGTGGCAGGCACGCTGGGGTTCAGGCCCAGATGGTCGGCGGCACCGGCCTGCTTGCGCACACCGTTGGGGCCGTCCGACAACGTGATGGCCGGGATGCCCTTTGCGGCAAAGTCCCGGGTGGTGAACACCGTTTCGCCACTGAGCAGGGCGCATTTTTGTTCCAGATTCAGTTTTTGGATGAGGTTTGCGTGTTTCATAAGGAATGCCTTCCTGCTTTTCCAGCGGATTTTTCAACGGATGGGGCCCGCTGTTTTGTTTGCAGCGGGCCCCATTATTTCGGAATCAGTTCAAAGCTGCATTCAACCCAGGGTCAAAATCAGGCGTTGACTTCCTCTTCTTTGCGTTTTTTCCAGCCCTTGCGGACGCAGGTCAACTCCACAGCCACCAGTGCGATCACAACGATCACATCACCGGCCATCAATGCCTTCTGCCAGCCCATGGTCTCCACAGTCACATCACCGTTCTCATAAGCCCAGCTGTTGACCACAGTGTACATGATGTTCTTGCAGGCACGGCGCATGGCCTTGACGATGGTAGGATTAGAGGAATCTGTCGGCTTATTGGGGCCTGCATCGTAGGTGGAAAGCATTGCATCCATGCCGCTGGTCAGTGCCATATCAGCATTCATAAAGCCGTGGCCATTGTTACGGAAGAAGTCCGAAATGACCATGCCTCGGAAGCCCCACTCGCCACGGAGCACATCCTCGAACAGGTAATCGCAGTCACCGGCCCACTTGTTGCCGATGAAGCTCCAGGACACCATCAGAGCATTTGCGCCGCCCTTCTTAACAGAAATCTCGAAAGGCTTGAGATAGATTTCACGGATTGCCTGCTCATTCGACCAGACACAGACCATCTTAGCGTTGCCATCATACAGGACAAAGTGCTTGATATAGGAATAAACCCCCTGCTTCATTGCGCCACTGACAGCACTTGCGCCCATATAACCGGCCAGAGTGCCATCCTCGGAATAATACTCATAGTTGCGGGCACCAAACGGCGTGCGGTGGGTGTTCATGCCGGGAGCATACCAGCCCTCGCCGTTCATCTCCTTGTTCATCTTGCCCATTGCTTCGCCGTACTCTTCCACCAGTTCCTTGTTCCAAGTAGAAGCAATGACCACCTCGATGGGGAAGCCGACGGAACCAGCACCCGTAAAGTTGTTGTTGATTGCGGCGGGGCCGTCAAAGTCGCCGGTCGCAATTTTGCCAACGGATTCTGCGGCGGGAGTCTGGTAGCCGCACATTGCGGTCATGTTGACCATCTCATCAATGGTCAGCTCATCCAGCAGTTCTTCCCAGCGGGGGTCATCATAATCCGCACCGCGCAGGTCAGCCAGACGGATACCGTTGTCCGCACCGGTTGTGGGCATCTCATCCTCCGGGTTCATATCGGTGGTATAATCGTAATTCGCGTTCAGATGATAGCCCTCAACATACTTCTCCGCCATATTGGTATCTGCGGGAGCGGCAGTTGCTTCGGCATAATTTGCAAAGTGGTCTGCACGGGACAAATAGGTGATATCGCCGTTGGCATCACCAAACTGGTTCACAGCAGTGACATCATCGCTGTCACGCTTATTGTCACCCTCATAACGGATATCCGTGGTCTGGGTATAGATCTTGCTGTCAAGGATGTTGTGGGAATCGCTGTTGACAGAAATCACATAGTCACCCTGCTCCAATGCGTAACAACCGTTGCCGCTCATGTCGTAGGAAGCCATCTCTTCCTTGCCAAAGCTGATGGTAATGGTCTGGGAAGCACCCGGCTCCAACATTTCAGTCTTTTCAAAGGCGATCAGGTTTGCAGAAGCCTTTTCAATGCCACCGTTGGTATAAGGCGGATTGTAATAAACTTCCACAACGTCCTTACCGGCCACACTGCCGGTATTGGTAACGGTCACATCAAAGCTCAGGGTCGTGCCGTCATCCTTGATATCGCCCATCTTCTGGGTAAAGGTGGTATAGCTCAGGCCGTAACCAAAGGGATACTGAACAGTCGCATCGTAATCAATCACACCCTCAGCGGCGGCCGTTTCATAATACTTATATCCCACATAAATACCTTCCACATAGTCGATGAAGGAAGGTGCGTAGACCTGCGGCTTACCGGCATTCATGCCCTCAACAGCCATATCTGCCAGATTGGTATAGGCAGTATATGTGCCGTTGTTCCACCACGGTGCAGCTTCGAGGTCATAGGGGAAGGTATCGGGGGTGCGGCCAGAGGGATTGACCTCACCGGAGAGGATCTCGCCCAGTGCTTCAAAGCCAACATTGCCGGGGCCTGCACACCAGATTGCGGCCTTAATCTGCTTGTAATCTTCCACAAAGCCCATCTCAATGGGGTTTGCGCCGTCGTACAGAACGATAACACGATCAAAATTCTTGCAGACCAGATCGACCATATCCTTTTCGGTCTGGGACAGCTGTAAATAGTGCTCCCCTGCCTCAAAATCCTTGTAATCTGCAGAATTGTCATCATACTTTGCCTGGCTCATGTCCATGGGCATATCGTTGTGACCCTCGCCAGCGGCACGGGCAAGCACGATCACAGCGGTATCGGAGAATGCCTTGGCATTGTCCATCATTTCCTGAGAGTAGGTGCTGACCGGGGGCTCCGGCAGTGTCCAGCTCTGCTTCTGGATGGACATTTCGGGACGGTCAGAGGTGTACTCGCTGTAAAAATCCAGTAGTTCCTGATTGACCTCAAAGCCAGCATCCTCAATGCCTTTTTGCAGGCTGACGATTTCGTACAGCTGGTTGATGCCGCCGGAGCCAGAGCCACCATACACAGGGTTGGATGCGGCCCAGCCAAACAGGTTCAGCTTGGTGGTATTGGCAAGGGGCAGAGTATCGTCATCATTCTTCAGCAGAACGAATCCCTCCTCGGCCACCCGCTGGGCAACTTCCTTGGCATCTTCTGCGGTTGCTTCGGAAACCGTGCCGTTGCCAGTCGCAAGACTGATCAGCGTGGACATGGGACCAAAGCAGACAGAATTGGCGGCGATCAGAATCGCCAGCACAGCTGCAATGACCGCCTGCGAACGGATCATAAACTTTTTGCTCTTCTTCATTTTGCGGCAGACTGCCAGCGCAATGATCATCAAGACCAGTACGACGACGATTACCGCAATCTGAGTGGTACAGGATTGTAATACACCGATTACATCATCCCATTCGATTTTTAACATCGTAAGGTTCCTCCTTCTTCTTGTTTCCGGGTTTCTGGTGACATTAGGATATCAAAAAAGCTTTTCCTTGTGGCGTTTTCTGCGCAAATTGTCGTTTTCTCTGCATAATTTGCAAAAACACAGCTTTTCCCGGAAAATCTTCTTGTCCTTTTGTACAACCAAAACCAGTCTCGCATTGTGCAACTTGCCAGATACAAAAAAAGGCGGGGCTCATTCCCCGTCTTTTGCCGTTTGCTGATCCTGCCCCTTGGGCACCGGCAGCAGCACCCGCAGGGTGAACCACTCGTTTTCCCAGTGCAGGGTCATGCTGCCGCCGTGCTGGCGCACCATGGCATCCAGGCTCTTCAGGTCGTAGCCGCCGTGAGCGCTGCGGGTGGGCAGACCATCCGGGCCAAGCTCCACGGGCCGGGCGCAGTAATTCTCCACCCGGAACATCACAAAGCCGTTCTGCGGGTAGACCGCCGTGCGGATGAGCCGCTTTTCGGGGTCGGGCTCGGCGGTACAGCTCTCAATGGCGTTATCCAGCGCCGTACCCACGATGGTGCAGATCTCCCGGGTGGTCAGAAAGCCCAGGGCCCGGCCATCGGCCACGCTGGTCATGCGGATGTGCTTTTCCTGGCACTCCATGCTCTTGGCGGTGAGCATGGTATCCAGCACCGGGTTGCCCGTCTTGTTCTCGGCCTCGTATTGCAGGATGCCCGATTCCATCCGGGCAAGGGCCGCGTCCTGCTTGGCGCGGTCACGCTCGGCGCGGATGTCGGCGATCTGTACCTTCAGCTCGTGGTAGCGCCGGTTGATGAGCTTGATGCCCTCCTTGCTCCGCTTATACTGCTCATACTGGCGGTGAAGGACGTTGTCCATGGCGGCAAGCTCCTTGTGGAGAGCGGCTTCCCGCAGCTGGTCATGTTGAACCGTCAGGATGAGCAGCCCGCAGAAATCCACCAGCGTGCGGATATAGTAAAGGGTCATATCCGCCTGAGCACCCTCGCCCAGGAACAGCAGATTGCTGACGGCAAACACGGTGCCCGCCATGACAAAGGCAACCAAAGCGGCTTTATTGCTGATCTCAAGGTGTCCCGCCGGGCTGGGGCGGCTGCGTTCCAGCCAGAACATCAGGCCGTACACGACCCCGTAGACCACCGTCAGAAGCAGCAGGGCCAGCGGGTCAGCCCCGCCCCGGTGGGCGAAGAGCCAGCAGTGCACCTGCCACTCGGCGCTGGCGGCAAACTCGGCCAGGATGAAGGCCCGGGCCGTGATGTACAGCGCTTCCAGCCAGTTGACCGCCCGGGTGGCCCAGAGATAAAGATAGAGCAGGGTCACGGCGCAGAGCATACAGGGGATCCAGAACGCCAGCGGCACCATGCCGGTCTCGTGCAGAAACAGGCACAGCACCGCCGCCCAGCCCGCCGTGATGACGATGGTTGGACGCTTGCCCCACCGCAGGGGCAGTGGCTGGGCGTAAAGCAGCACGGCCAGCACCTCGGCAAAGGCCGTATACAGGCGGGGGA
>CALDLZ010000326.1 GCA_937915335.1 uncultured Faecalibacterium sp. | reverse complement strand
TATTCAGGTGTCGAGCTGACCCAGGGCTTTGCTTATGCACCCTTGCAGCGGGAAGCCATCCGCAAGGCGATGACGGAAAACTGCCTTGTGCTCACCGGCGGCCCCGGCACCGGTAAGACCACCACGGTCAACGCTATTTTGCAGCTATTAGAGCATCAGGCGGAGCGGGTGGCGCTCTGCGCCCCCACGGGCCGCGCGGCCAAGCGGCTGAGCGAGTTGACGGGCCGCAAAGCTTCCACCATCCACCGCCTGCTGGAGGTGGACTACTCCGGCGGCGTGGTCAGCTTTATTCATAATGATAAGAACCTGCTCAAGTGTGATGTGGTCATCCTTGACGAGATGAGCATGGTGGATGTGAAGTTGTTTCAGGCCCTCATTGCGGCCCTGCGGTACAGCTGCCGTATTATTATGGTAGGCGATGCCGACCAGCTGCCCAGCGTGGGCCCTGGTAACATTCTGGGGGAGGTCATCCGCTCCGGGCTGGTGCCCACCGTCTGCCTGAACGAGATCTTCCGGCAGGCCAAGCGCAGCCTGATCGTGGAGAACGCCCACCATATCATCAGCAGTGAGCCGCTGCAAAAGGGCGGCAAGACCGATGATTTCTTCTTTCTGGAATCGGACGGCGACGCGGCGCAAAAACTGGTGTGTGACCTTGTCACCACCCGCCTGCCCCGCAGCTATGGCTTTGACCCCATCAAGGACATCCAAGTGCTCTGCCCGACAAAGCTGGGGCCCACCGGCACCCAGGCACTGAATGTGGAACTGCAGAACCTGCTCAACCCGGAGCAGAAGGGCAAGCCCCAGCTCCAGAGCGCCTCCCGGGTGTTCCGGGTGGGCGACAAGGTGATGCAGGTGCGCAACAACTACGAGATCGTCTGGAACCGCATTGGCGGGGAACAGGGCGTGGGTGCTTACAATGGCGATATCGGCATTGTGGAATCCATCAACATGCGGGACCGCTCCATGGTGGTGCGGATGGATGACCGCCGTCTGCTCTACCCGGCGGAGAATCTGAACGAACTGGAAATCGCCTATGCCATCACGGTGCACAAGAGCCAGGGCAGTGAGTTCCCGGCGGTTGTTTTACCGGTGGCACAGGTGCCGCCAAGGCTGTGCTACCGCAACCTTTTCTACACTGGTGTGACCCGTGCCCGCAAATTGTGCATTGTGGCAGGCCGCCGCGATGTGGTGAACCGGATGATGTCCAATGTCCGGCAGAATCTGCGGTACAGCGGGCTGTGCCAGTTATTGCAGGAAAATCTGCCGCCGCAGCAAGAAGAACTGGAAAAGCAGACATAACTATGTTATACTATCAAATGATTTGATTTCCCGCCCGCATGGGCCTTTAGGATAGAAAACAGGGGAGCAGAGAAAGGAATTTTTATTATGGCACAGAACGATATCGGCATTGATCTGGGCACGACGACGATCATTATTGCACAGGCAGGACAGGGCGTGGTGCTCAACCAGCCCAGCGTGGTGGCAATGGACACCCGCAAGAACTCCGTGCTGGAGGTGGGCGACAAGGCTCTCGCCATGGTGGGCCGCACCCCTAACTATATTTCCGCTATTTTCCCGCTGAAGGACGGTGTCATCAGCGACCACACCATGACCCGGGAGCTGATCTGCCGGTTCGTGAATCAGGTGTACAGTTCCCACATGGTCAAGCCCCGGGTGGCTGTCTGCGTGCCTGCCGCCATCACCGGCATTGAGAGCGACGCCGTGGTGGAGGCTGTTGTGGCCGCCGGTGCCCGCCAGGTCTACCTGATCGACGAGCCCATTGCCGCCGCGCTGGGTTCCGGTATTGACATTACCAAGCCCGACGGCCGGATGATCATTGATATCGGCGGCGGCACCACCGATATCGCTGTCCTGTCTCTGGGCGGCAAAGTCAAGGCGACCAGCGTCCGCGTGGCGGGCAACCACTACGATGACGAGATCCTGAAGCATGTCCGCAACAAGTTCAGCATTGCCATCGGCCAGCGCACCGCAGAGCAGTTGAAGAAGAATGTTGCCTGCTGCCCCCAGAAGGCGGATTTCAACGAGACCATGGAAGTCAAGGGCCGCAGCCTGCTGACCGGCCTGCCCATCAAGGTGAATGTTTCCACCAGTGATCTGTACGAGCCCGTGATGATGCTGAGCGAGCAGATCGGCACCGCTGCCCATCAGGTGCTGGAAAAGACACCGCCCGAGCTGGCAGGCGATATCTTCCGCAACGGTGTGGTGCTGACTGGCGGCGGCGCGCAGCTGCACGGCCTGCCCGAATATCTGAGCCAGGAGCTCAAGGTCGAGGTGACGGTCTCGCCCGATCCCGTGAACTGTGTGGCGCTGGGCACTGCCATGAGCCTGGGCCTGAATGACAAGCTGGAGACCGGTTTCCTGGACGCGACCCCCCGTATGGGCCGCCGTTAAACAAGGTTTTTGACCCGGTTCGTTAAGAATTTGGAAAAGTTGCAACAAAATTTTGTTCATACTTGTTGAATCGGGCCGGAAAATATTGTATAATATTTTCAAATCGCTTTTTGCGCGCCGGGGTCTGCCCTGGGGTGCGGAGTAAATTATAATTAGGAGGAAGACCATGAATTTGGGTTCTGATGTGGTTATCACCATTACCGGTATCGTGCTGGTGTTTGCCATCCTCGTCCTGCTGATGGCGATCATCACGCTGGAAGGCAAGATCTTCGACGGTATGGCCGCCAAGAAGAAAGCAGCCAAGGAAGCTGCCGCCCCTAAGGCTGACGCAAAGCCCGCTGCTCCCGTGCAGCAGGCCGCTCCTGCCCCTGTGGTGGAGGAGGGCATTCCCGGTGATGTGGTTGCCGCCATTATGGCTGCCATCCACGCGATGGGCAATGGCAAGTATACCCTCAAGGCCGTGCGCCGTGCCGCCAATGGCTGGAGCAAGGCTGGTGTCAACGACACCACCGCACCTTTTTAACACAGGAGGAAAAACATGACACAGTTTATCAGTACTCTGGTCGGTATTTTCCAGAGTTCCGGCTTTGCACGGTTCGGTGAGCCGGGCGGCTACCTGTACGCGATTATGATCTGCGTGGGCTGCTTCCTGCTGTACCTGGCTATCGTAAAGGAATTTGAGCCCCTGATCCTGCTGCCCATGGCATTTGGCATGATCCTTGCCAACTTGCCCGGCAGCGGCATCATCCACATGCAGTACTTCGTCGGTGACGGCCTGGAGCATCCGATGTGGATCGAGATTTTGAACAACGGCGGTCTGGCCGATATGCTTTACATGGGCGTTAAGCTGGGTATTTACCCCCCGCTGATCTTCCTGGGCATCGGCACCATGACCGACTTTGCACCTTTGATCTCTAACCCCAAGAGCCTGCTGCTGGGCGCTGCCGCTCAGTTCGGTATCTTCGGTACTTACATGGGCGCTCGTCTGCTGGCCGCTACCGGCATTGTGGACTTCACCCAGAAGCAGTCCGCTGCCATCGCTATCATCGGCGGTGCGGACGGTCCTACCGCGATCTTTGTCACTTCCCGTCTGGCACCTGAGCTGCTGGGCAGTATTGCCGTCGCGGCGTATAGCTACATGGCGCTGGTGCCCGTCATCCAGCCGCCCATTATGAAAGCGCTCACCACGAAGAAAGAGCGTACCGTTGTGATGAAGCAGCTGCGCACTGTGTCCAAGACCGAGAAGATCATCTTCCCCATCATGGTCACCATCATTGTTTCCCTGATCGTTCCTGATGCCGCCGTTCTGGTCGGTATGCTGATGCTGGGCAACCTGATGAAGGAATCCGGTGTTGTGGATCGTATCCAGAAGACCGCCGGCAATGAGCTGATGAACATCATCACCATCTTCCTGGCTCTGTCCGTTGGCTGCACCACTTCTGCAAACACCTTCCTGAACAGCCGCACCCTGTTCATCATCGTGCTGGGTCTGATCGCCTTCTCCTTCGGTACTGCCGCGGGCGTTCTGTGCGGCAAGGTGATGTACGCACTGACCGGCGGCCAGGTCAACCCCCTGATCGGTTCCGCAGGCGTTTCCGCTGTTCCTATGGCTGCCCGTGTTTCTCAGAAGGTCGGCCAGAGCGAGAACCCCTCCAACTTCCTGCTGATGCACGCTATGGGCCCCAACGTCGCTGGCGTTATCGGTTCCGCCGTTGCTGCTGGTATTCTGATCAACATCTTCGGCTAAGCAATTCCTGAATTTTACCGCTCGTCCTGCTTGCAGGGCGGGCGGTTTTTATGTACAACCTTTTTGAAATGTGATATACTATCTATTAAGTGATTTTATAAAAAGAAGAACAGGTGAAACAATGGCAGCAAGTCTCCAACAGGAATTCTGCGCACTGCGCGATACCTATATTGAAAAACAGTTTGGCCGCCTGAACGATATGCAGCGGCAGGCCGTGTTTACTACCGATGGCCCTTTGCTCATCCTGGCAGGCGCTGGCAGCGGCAAGACCACCGTGCTGGTGAACCGCATTGCCAATCTCATCCGGTTTGGCTCGGCCCACGGTTCCAGCTGGACCCCCCGGGAAGTGACCGAGGATGACGTGAAGGCCTTGCGCATGGCCATTATGACCGGCACCGATACTCCGAGCTGGCTGGATGGCATGATGCGGCAGAATGCTGTGCGCAGCTGGAACGTGATGGCAATCACCTTTACCAACAAGGCGGCGGGAGAGCTGAAAGAGCGCCTGCGTAACATGCTGGGCGGGGAAGAGGGAGACGAGGTGTTTGCCTCCACCTTCCACTCGGCCTGTGTGCGCATCCTGCGCCGGTGGGCCGAGGAGATCGGCTACCCCAAAAGCTTTACCATCTACGATACCGATGATTCCCAGCGGGTGATGAAGGCGGTTTATAAGGAACTGAGCATCGACGATAAGTTCTTCCCGGTAAAGAGTGCGATCAACCAGATGAGCCGCTGGAAGGATCAGCTGGTCAGCCCTGAAGAAGCTCTGCGCACCCCCGCCCGGGATACCAAGGGGGCCATTGCCGCCAAGGTGTATGCTGCCTACGAGAAAAAACTCAAGGAAGCCGGGGCCTTTGACTTCGATGACCTGATCTATCATACCGTTCAGCTGCTGGCCGAGCATGAGGATGTACGGGAATTCTACCAGAACAAGTACCGGTATCTGCTGGTGGACGAGTATCAGGATACCAGCGTGGCCCAGTTCCGGCTGGTCAGCCTGCTCACCGGCCCGGAGAAGAATATCTGCGTCGTCGGCGATGATGACCAGAGCATCTACCGCTTCCGGGGCGCTACCATTGAGAACATTCTGAATTTCGAGCGCATCTTCCCCGGCACCAAGACCATCCGGCTGGAACAGAATTACCGCTCCACCTCCAACATCCTGAATGCCGCAAACTGTGTCATCCAGCACAACACCGAGCGCAAAGGCAAGACCCTGTGGACGAAAAACAGCGAGGGCGACAAGGTGCAGGTCTATACCGCCGAGAATGAGCAGGATGAGGCCATGCACATTGCGGATGTCATCGGTGAGCACCTGAAAGAGGGCGGGCATCTGGCTGACCACGCTGTGCTCTACCGCATGAATGCCCAGTCGGCCCCCATCGAAAGCTACTTCACCCGCGCGGGCATCCCCCACAAAATCGTGGGCGGCCAGCGTTTTAATGACCGCAAAGAGGTCAAGGACATCCACTCCTATATGTCCATTGTGGCGAACGCCCGGGATGATGTGCGCCTGCGCCGCATCATCAACGAGCCTGCGCGCAAAATCGGCAACACGACCGTGGATGTCATTGCCGACCTTGCCGCCCAGCAGGGGGTGAGCATGTTGGAGATCATCTCCCATGCGGACGAGTATGCCAAGCTCAGCCGCGCCATGATGCCGCTGCTGAAATTCTGGCAGATCTACGAAAAACTGCAGGAATCGCTGGAAACCAAATCCTTGGACGAGTTCGCCCAGGATGTCATTGAAGTGACCGGCTACAAGGCCATGCTGGAAGCTGACGCGGCCAAGGGCCACGAGGATGCCGCTGACCGCCTGCAGAACCTGGGTCAGCTGGTCAACAACGTCAAGAACTACTGCGACCAGCACGGCGAGGAAGCCTCTCTGGAGGGTTACCTGGAAGATATCGCCCTCATCAGTGACATCGACAGTTACAACGAGAGTGCCGACCAGGTGGTGCTGATGACAATTCACTCAGCCAAGGGTTTGGAGTTCCCCTATGTGTTCCTCATCGGCATGGAAGAGGGCGTGTTCCCCAGCGAGATGAGCAAATATTCCGAGGCCGACCTGGAAGAGGAGCGCCGGCTGGCCTACGTCGGAATCACCCGTGCCAAGAAGGAGCTGTACATCTCCAACAGTGTCTCCCGGATGCTCTATGGCCGCACCCAGCGCAACGAGCCCAGCCGCTTCCTGCGGGAGATCGAGCCGGAATACATCGAGGAGACCCGCAGTCCGGCATTGGAGCGCCGCTCCGCCATGGGCTGGGGCTCCAATTACAGTGATACCGTTCCCGGCGGGGCATCAGGCTATTCCGGCGCGTCCGGCTGGGGCCGCAATACCAGCAGCTTTGGCGGCCGCACGGGCGGCGGCTACCTTAACCGCGAATATAACGCCGGGGAGCGGGGAGGTTTCGGTTCCAGCTATGCGGGCCGGGGCGGCAGCTCTTCCGGTTATGGCGGCGGGTACAGCGCCCCCCGCGGCACCAGCTCGTCCGGCTTTGGCGCAGGCTATGGCCGTCCTGCCGCCCCGAAAGCGCCGTCCAAACCTGTGAGCTTCCCGGGGACCCCGGCGGCTTCCCGTCCGGCTTCCACCGGTCCCAAGCATTACGAGGTGGGCGACATCGTCGAGCACAAGGTCTTTGGCCGGGGCAAGGTGCTGGCCGTCAAGGCCGCTGCCGGGGACCAGATCGTGGAGATCAACTTTGAAAAGGTCGGTGTGAAGAAAACCATGGCAAACTTTGCACCGCTGACAAAAATTACGGAGGAATGAGCAAACTATGATGACTGTTCGATTGATCGCACATACACCGGAGCCGGAAAAGGTAGTGGCGGCTGCGGCGAAGCTCTGCTACTCCGATGCTCACATCACCGACCTGCTGGATGGCCTGACCGAGGAAAAGACGGCCAAGTTCCTGACCATGCTCAGTGACTTGGGCCATGCCAG
>CALDLZ010000325.1 GCA_937915335.1 uncultured Faecalibacterium sp. | reverse complement strand
TACGGCGACCGCGCCAATGGCTACTGGGACCCCGACTGCTTCCAGTACGGCGAGGTGCTGGGCGGCCTGACCTTCAACATGACCAAGGCCGAGCGGATGCTGACCCGTGAGAGCACCATGAACCACTGCATGATGTTCTGCGGCGTGAATCTGGACGAGAACGGCAAGGCCAACCGCTGGAAGATCGAGAACAGCTGGGGCGATGCTTCCGGCCAGAAGGGCTACTACATTGGCAGTGAGAAGTGGTTCAAGGCCAACGTCTATCAGGTCACCGTGCGCAAGAGCCTGCTGAGCGATGCCCAGCGCGCTCTGCTGGACCAGGAGCCCCTGCCCATGAAGCTGTGGGATCCGCTGGCTTAATTAAGTTGTGATGGAGAAATCCCCCCGCCGCTGGCGGGGGGATTTCTCCATTAAACAGATAATAGTGGCAGCTTCAGGGTAAAGCAGCTGCCTTTTCCCACTTCGCTTTCCAGCAGAATTTCGCCGTGGTGCAGGCGGGCGAGCTCCTGTGCAATGGTCAGGCCCAGGCCGGTGGAATCGTGCTTGGAGTTGGCCGTGGTATGGAAGTACCGGTCAAACACCGCCGCCTGATCCTCGGGTGCGATGCCGCAGCCGGTATCTTGCACACTGACCAGTGCGGAACCGCCCTCGGCTTTGCAGGTTACGGTAATGTTCCCGCCTGCGGGGGTGTAGTGGATGGCATTGGTCAGCAGGTTCTGGATGATCTGCTGCAAGCGGGTGCTGTCACCCCAGACGGGCAGGGAAGCAGTGGTATCAGCAGAGAGCAGAACGCCCTTTTTCTCGGCTTCACTGCGGCAGCTCTCGCAGACAGCGGCGGCGGCTTCGTTCAGCGCCACCCGGTCCTCGTTCAGCATGACCTGCTTCTGCTCCAGCTTGGCGGCCAGGAATAGATCCTCGGTCAAATGCCGCAGAAATTCCACTCGCTGCTGCAAGACGGGCAGCAGGGCAGGCAGGGCTTCGGGGGCGGTTTCCAGCGTGTCCAGCCCGCTGCTCACCGCAAACAACGGACTGCGCAGATCGTGGAAGATGTTCAGCATCATGCTCTTGCGGGCCTCGGTCTCCTCGGTTAAGGCTCGGGTGCGCTCAATGACCCGGGCATCCAGTTCCCGGGCCAGCTGCTCGGTACGGTCGAACTGCAGCGCGAACTGGCGGCAGACAAAAGTCATACAGCCCAGCGCAAATGGCAGGTCGTAGATACGGGCACAGCGGAACACATAAAACGGGATGGATTCGATGAACAACGGCAGCTCAAGGCTGGGAAGCAGCACCCAGACGCGAAAGCCGGTGGTCACGGCACAGGGGATGAGCAGCAGAAGCGCCGGACGCTGGCCCTGCTCCACGGCCCGGACAAGTACCGCCATACACCAGAACATGCCCAGTACCAGCACGGGCACCCGCACCCACGGCAGGGGAATACAGCTCAGCAGCAGGAATGCCGCCGTCATCACGATGGATGCCCGTGGCGGTACCAACCGCACGCCGGTCAACTCCTGACAGAGCCAAAGCGGGGCCAGAACGGCAAGACTGAACAGGAGCCGGAGCAGAAACTGTATCCCCGCGCTATAACCCACCGGAACAAGATAGACCAGAATGCCCCATCCGCTGATAATAACGAGGTAGAGCAGGAAACACCCTAATTCCCGCTGGTGCTTGTAGTAGAACAGCGCCAGCGTTACCAGTGCAATGGTCACAAAGGCGGTCAATGCCATGAGCTGCAAAAGGGTTCGGGTCTCCATCCAGCGGGAAGCGTGCTCGGTGGGCAGCAGCCATGCCCGGGGCAGACGCTCGGCATGTACGGTCAGGGTCACCGGCTCGTCCGAAACAGTATCCAACTGGTAGAGCTCCCCGGAGGAATCCGCTGCAGTCAGCACTGCCGAAGCGCCTGGGGCGGTGCGGCTGGCCAGACAGAGCACCAGCTCCCCGGCATCCGGTGCGGGCGTAAAAGAAAATTCCCACTCCTGTGGGGCAACCTCTATCCAATCGGTCAAGGCGATCCCTCTGTGCAGACCCTCAGCGGATAAAGTCCCGCCATTGCGGAGCACCGGGAACCGGGCGTTAAGCAAAAAGCCCAGAACGATCATCCCCACCGTGAGCAGAACGGAACAAAACGAAAACCAGCGTGTGCGGCGCATAAAACATCCTTTCTTGCACAGCAGTGCGGAAAACGGTTGTGCAGAGCTTGAAAATAAGGTATACTAAGTATATCAGATTATGACTGAAAAGGGGAGAGCGAAACCGCATGATCCGCGTTTTGTTGGTGGAGGATGACCCGGTGATCCGGGATACCACCCGCTATTTTTTACAGAACCAGCAGAATTTTGAGGTGGTCTGCGCTGACACCGGCGGTGAGGCCCTGAGCCACGCCCGGGAAAAGTTCGATGTGATCCTGATGGACATCCTGCTGCCGGATACCAACGGCATGGAACTGTGCCAGCGCCTGCGCAGCTGGCACCACTGTCCCATCATCTTCACCTCCTGCCTGGACGATACCGATACGGTGGTGCGTGCACTGGAATTGGGCGGCGACGACTTCCTCACCAAGCCCTATAACCACAAAGTCCTTCTGGCACGCATCATGGCGAACATCCGCCGTGTCCAGATGGATGCCGA
>CALDLZ010000324.1 GCA_937915335.1 uncultured Faecalibacterium sp. | reverse complement strand
CTGCATGGTGTAAAGGATGCGGCGGTGCACCGGCTTCAGGCCGTCCCGCACGTCCGGCAGGGCGCGGGCCACGATGACCGACATGGAGTAATCCAGGAACGCCGTCTCGATCTCTTTCTTGACGTCCCGAATGATCATCTTGGTACCGCTGCCCGGTATCATCACATAATCTTCTTCCATTTGTTCCTCCGATTAGACATCCAGCTTTGCATACTGGGCATTGGTCTCGATAAAGCGGCGGCGGGGCTCGACCTGGTCGCCCATCAGGATGCTGAACGCTTCGTCGGCCTTCTCGGCGTCCTCGATGGTAATGCGGACGATGACGCGGTTCTCGGGGTTCATGGTGGTCTCCCACAGCTGTTCGGGGTTCATCTCACCAAGGCCCTTATAGCGGTTCACCTTTGCGCCGGGCATCTCCTGCGAGAGCACGGCCATTTCGGCGTCGTTGTAGGCATACTTGATGGTGTTGCCCTTCTGCACCTTGAACAGGGGCGGCTGGGCGACATAGACATGGCCCTGCTCGATCAGCGGGCGCATATAGCGGAAGAAGAAGGTCAGCATCAGGGTGCAGATATGAGAACCATCAACATCGGCATCGGCCATGATGAACACCTTGTCATACCGCAGCTTGGAGATATCAAATTCATCACCGATACCGCAGCCCAGGGCCAGCACGACAGGCATCAGCTTATCATTGCCATAGATGCGGTCGGCACGGGCCTTTTCGACGTTCAGCATCTTGCCCCACAGGGGGAGGATGGCCTGAATGGCGGAGTCACGGCCCATCTTGGCGGAGCCGCCTGCGGAATCACCCTCGACGATGAAGATCTCGGTGCGGGTGGGGTCTTTTTCACGGCAGTCGGCCAGCTTGCCAGGCATCCGGCTGGTCTCCAGCGCGCTCTTGCGGCGCACCAGTTCACGGGCCTTCTTGGCGGCGGCACGGGCACGGGCGGCCTGGGTGGCCTTTTCAAAGATGGCCTTTGCCACGCCGGGGTTCTCCTCAAAGAACTCCATCAGCTTGGTATATACCATATTCGAGACGAGGGTGCGGATCTCGGTATTGCCCAGCTTTGCCTTGGTCTGGCCCTCAAATTCGGCCTCCTGCAGCTTGACGGAAATGACGCAGATCAGACCTTCGCGTACATCAGAACCGGACAGGTTCTCGTCCTTATCCTTGAGCAGGCCGTGGCTGCGGCCGTAATCGTTGAACACACGGGTCAGGCTGGTGCGGAATCCCTCTTCGTGGGTGCCGCCGTCCGGGGTGTTGACGTTGTTGGCAAAACTCAGCACCAGCTCGTTATAGCTGGAATTATACTGCAGCGCGATCTCGGCCATGCCGCGGTCGGTCTGACCCTTGAGGTAGATGACGTTGGGGTGGAGCACCTCAAGGTTGCGCTTCTCGCCCAGATAGGTGACGAAGCTCTTGATGCCGCCCTCGTAGCACATGACCTCGGTACGGTAGCAGGGCTCGCCTTCCTGACCATCCTCGAGAACGGGGGTGTAGAGCTCCCGCTCGTCAGTCAGGGTGATCTTGACACCGGCGTTCAGGAAGCTCTCCTCGCGCAGGCGCTTTTCCAGCGTCTCGAAGTTGTAGACGGTGGTATCCTTGAACATCTCGGGGTCGGGCTTGAAGGTGACGCGGGTGCCGGTGACACCGGGCTCCACGGTGCCGATGCACTTCAGGGGGCCGTCGGGGTCACCGCGGCGGAAGGTCTGCTCGTACTCGTGGCCGTCACGGCGGACGTTGACGGTCAGCCACTCGGAGCAGGCGTTGACGACGGACGCGCCGACGCCGTGCAGGCCGCCGGCCACCTTGTAGCCGGAGTTCTCGCCGCCAAACTTACCGCCCGCGTGCAGGATGGTATAGACGACGGTGACAGCCGGCAGGCCGGTATCGGCCTGGATATCCACGGGGATGCCGCGGCCGTTATCGGTGACCTGGATGATATCTCCCTTGAGGATCTTGACCTCAATGTGGTTGCAGTAGCCTGCCAGAGCTTCGTCGATGGCGTTGTCCACGATCTCGTAGACCAGGTGATGCAGGCCCCGCTCACCGGTGGAGCCGATATACATGCCGGGCCGCTTGCGCACGGCCTCCAGACCCTTCAGGACCTGGATCTCGCTGGCGTTATACTCATGGTCGGTCGCGGTTTCCGCGTTGGTGCTTGTGATGATTTCCTCTGCCATATCCTTTCTCCCTTTACTTGATATTTTGTCAATCGATTGGATTGTTGTTATTCCTCTAATCGGCTTTCCGCTCTGCGCTTCATGGCCGCGCTGGACAGCTCGGAAAGATAGACGGTATCCACCGGTGCATCGGCCAGAACGTAAGACTGGGGCAGGTCATCCGAAAGGCTGACCACGGCCCCGTTTTTCTGGGCATAGTTGAGAAATTCCCGCCCCCGGGGGGAGACAGTAGTCGTCTCCAGATTGAAGATACCGATGATATCACGGTCATTCAGGACGTAGTCCCGGCCCAGATGGATATACATACCGTATAGTTCCTCACAGTGCAGCCTGCATACTCCGGTGTTTTATGCGTCAGTTATGCAAACCTTTCATGCAACATTTTTCCATTTCAAAAACTGCTCAGACACGGCTCAGAACCCCGCCGTTCATGCGGTAGACCTCGCCATCCGTTTTCAGGAAGGCGGTATCATCGCAGCTGGTGACGAAGGTCTGCTTTTCCCGCATCCGGGTCAGCAGATATTGCTTGCGGCCATCGTCCAGCTCACTGAGCACGTCGTCCAGCAGAAGGACAGGGTGCTCGCCGGTGATGGACGCGGCGGCGGCGGCTTCAGCCATTTTCAGGCTCAGCACCACACTGCGCTGTTGTCCCTGGCTGGCGAACACCTTGGCGGGCTGACCGTCCAGCAGCAGTTCCAGGTCCTCCCGGTGTGGGCCGCACAGGCTCTGCCCGGCCCGGACTTCCTCATTCTGGCGGGCTTTCAGCAAAGCGGCCAGACCACCCGGCTCAAACTGGGCGGCATACCGCAGCTCCATCCGCTCGGCCCCATGGGAAAGCTCTGCATAATTGGCACAGGCCAGCGGGGCCAGCTTTTCAAGGTAGGCCCGCCGCCGCTGCTGGATGGCTTCCCCCTGGGCGGCAAGCTCAGTGTTCAGCACCTCCAGCAGTGCCATTTTTTCGGCGTAGGGACGCTCCTGCCCAGTGGGGGAACGACGCAGCAGGGCGTTTTTCTGCTGCAACGCCCGCACATATCGTCGGTACACGGTCAGGTAACCGGGATAGAGCTGGCAGAGGGCGGCATCCAGAAATTTCCGCCGCCCTTCAGGGGCTCCCTTGACCAGACTCAGGTGTCCGGGGTCGAACACCACCGCCGGAAAACTGCCAGCCAGACCCGCCGCCCGCTTGGGCGGGGCCCCGTTCACCGAGGCATACCGCCCGGGCCGCTGGGAATCCGGTGTGCCGATGGTCAACCGGACACGGTTCGGCTCGTCGGGCTCCTGTTCCTCCTGCTGTGCGCGGAGCGTGGACGCTTCCAGCACGGCGAAAGGCTCGCCCCGCCGCACCAGCTCCGCGTCCTTGCCACCCCGGAAGCTCTTGCCGCCAGTCAGCAGCCAGATGGCTTCCAGCAGGTTGGTCTTGCCCTGGCCATTGTTGCCGCAGATGACGGTCAGCTCCCGGCCCGGAGTCAGGCTGGCAGAAGCAATATTGCGGTAATTCGTGACTTCTAAGGAAAGCAGGCGCATGATTTACTGGCCCTGTCCCACTTCCACGGTCTGGCCGTCCAGCTCGACGAGGTCACCGGCACGGCACTTTTTGCCCCGCATGGTGCAGACCTCGCCGTTCACCTTGACGGCACCGCCCTGCACCAGCTCCTTGGCTTCGCCGCCGGTCTCGCACAGGCCTGCATATTTCAGCAGGGCATCCAGCTTGATAAATTCCGTATGGATGAGAATTTTCTGCATATTATGCCTCTCAATCATTCTTGAAGCGGACGGGCAGGACCAGATACAGGAAGTCATTGCCCTCGGCAGGCAGGACCTTGACCGGGCTCAGCGGACCGCTGATCTCCAGCTTGACCTGCTCGGTGCGGGCATTGCGCAGGGCATCCAGCAGATAGCGGTTGTTGAAACCGATCTCCACGTCGTCGCCCTCGCA
>CALDLZ010000323.1 GCA_937915335.1 uncultured Faecalibacterium sp. | reverse complement strand
CCAGCTTTTCCAAATTGGGAATCTGACCGATGTTGGCGCACTCGTCAATCAGACAGCGTACATGAATGGGCAGCTTGCCGCTGTACACATCATCGGCTTTGTCGCACAAGAGGTTGAAAAGCTGGGTGTACGCCATCGAGATCAGGAAATTAAAGGTACTGTCCGTGTCCGACATGATGAGGAACAGAGCCGTTTTCTTATCGCCAAGCGTGTCCAGTTGAAGTTCGTCATACATCGTTAAATCGCGCAATTCTTGGATGTCGAATGGGGCTAATCTGGCACCGCAGGAAATGAGGATGGATTTTGCGGTCTTACCTGCGGCCAGCTTATACAACTTATACTGTCTCCCCGCAAAGCTGTTTGGTTTTGTTTTCGCCAAATCTTCAAACAAGAGGTCAACTGGGTTCTGATATTCCTCATCATCTTCCAGCACTTGCATCGTGTTCAGCATTTCGAGCAATGTCGCAAAATTCTGTTCCTCGACAGGGGCTTCATAATGCAGATAGGCGATAAGGGCAGTCAGCAAAAGACGCTCGCTTTTCTCCCAAAATGGGTCGCCGCCGCTGCCCTCGCCCTTGGTGTTGGTCATAAGGGTAGTGACCAATTTCAGAATGTCTTTTTCACTGTGGACATAGCTGAACGGATTGTAGTGCATCGACTTTTTGAAGTTGATGGTGTTCAGGATTTTCACCTTGTATCCGTTTTTCAGCATGGCCTGTCCACATTCAAGCACGATCGTACCTTTTGGATCAGTGACCACATAGGAACTGTGGCATTGCAAGAGGTTTGGCTTCAGCCAAAATCTTGTTTTGCCAGAGCCGGAGCCGCCAACTACCAGCACATTTTTGTTCCGGGCGTTCTTCGGATCTGCGGGGCGATTGCTCATCATCAGACGTTCTGTTTTAGTCAGGATGATGTTGTCGGCAAACTTCGGAGCCATGAACGGCTCAATGTCTTTTGCGTCGCCCCACCGGGCAGAGCCGTACTCCATGCCATGACGGTACTTCTTTGCATTTTTGCTGCGCAAATATACGGCAAGCCGTAATCCTGCATCGCAGGAAAGGCCAATAAGCAGATCCAGTGGATGCAAGCTGGGCAGAGGGTTCGCAAAGGCCAACGGGAAAGTCCCCATCATGGACATGACCTTCTCGCCCAATTCTTTGCCCTCTGCCAGCCGCCATGCTTCACCGAAATTTGTTGCCACCAGTCCCAGCAAGATATAGGGCAGATACAGAGCAAGCAGTTTCGTCAGCTTTTTCGTGGTCATAGGCCGCGTTCCTCCTGCTTGTGCCGCACTTTGCCGGGAAGTTCTGCTGCGGCCTGCACCAGTTCATGCAGCTTTTCCAGCACAGAGGGACGCTTGGTTTTGCTCAGCAGCGATGCCGAATATTCCTTGAAAGCAGCATGGAACGCTTCTGCATCCGGGGCTTTGAAAAAGACCAGATACCGGGGCGGCATTTCGGAGCTGTCTTTGCGGATGGCATAGTCGATGCCGTACTTTTTGGCATACCGTTCAAATCCTTTGATATTGGTTTTGTCGATTTCCACGCTGGAAACGCCGCGATTCTGCCGCAGGAGCATACGGACGCTCTGTTTGCCGCCAGCCATCTTTGCCTGATACTGCTGGATGGCGGCTCTGCCAGCATTCAGAATCGTCCGGGCGGTCAGCTTCGTGGTAGACACCACAATGTTGAATGTTTTCTGCTCGACTTCTTCCTGCAATTTCACCACCTCCTGCGGGAATTTTCGCTTTAACGGTCATGTTCTGCGGGCGGTTTGGTATGCGCTTTCGGTTCTGCGGACTGAACGGCTTCATCGGGAACAGGTACTACCAGCAGCCGCTTTCCTAATTTGATAAAGGCTTCGGGCTGATGAAAATGCTTCTCATACTTCTGTGCCAGTTCCGGGGAAAGGGATACAAAATCCTCCTCACCGTTTCCGACTACCAGAAAAGTTCCAGCAACTGCATCGTACATCTGGCCGTGGTCATCTCGTAAAGCACGGTTCAGGGGAAGTCCAGTTAGCTTGCCCTCATCGTTGTACACGATGGCAACAGGATCATCGAAAGGATAGCTTGCTGCAATGGTGCCGCAGACAGCATCCTGATAATCTTTCAGTTCTGTGCCGATGGTGACTTTCTGTGGATACATACCGGGCTGCACCAGAAGCGCATCCAGCCCCTTTGCTTTGAATAGCTCCTGCTCTCCCACCGTTTTGAAGTCAACGTCAACAAAATCGTTGGAATCGAGAACATAGTCCTCATTGTTCCATGCTTCTGTGACGATTCTTTCAGCTTCCTCTCGCGTAGTCGCTTCGACAGAAACCGTGCGCTGGAGCGTTTCGGTGATTTCTACGTCAAATTTTTTCATGCGCACCTCAGTCGATGCAGATGCAGGGCAGCTTCTGATCGTCTGCTATGAGCGTGACGCTGTGGGTTTCCAGATAGGTCTGGAAACGGTAGATGTCCTCCACGGTCAGGGAAACGATATTCCCATGATTGTCCGTGCGGAAAAAAATGACCGCACCTGTCAGGTAGTGCTTGCCCGCCAGCTTGATGATCTGCGCCGGGTTGTAGCTGACGTAGAGCGGAGCATTTTCAATGACGATCAATTCATCACTCTCATCGAAGCAGGGCAGGATGTGGGGAGCATCCTCTTCCATGATGACAGTCAGCTCCATATCCGGGCCGATGGCGGCAAGATACGCAGTATTATCCGCTGCGTCCCTGCCGGGAGATGCGGCGTGCTTCAGCACAGACAGAATGTTCACATCCACGGTAATCTGCTCCGTTCGAATAGTGCGGTTCGCGGTGGGATTGAAAGGAATCGTGTTGTTCATGGGCGTTACCTCCTGATTTTTTGCAAAAATAAAAGACCTGATTGGGTCTTACATTCATCGTTCTGCTTCCTGTTTGCGCTTTTTCAGTTTGGCCTGCTGCCGTTGTTGCTGCCACGCTTCCAGAAGCTGAATGATTTTTTCTTCCATTTGCCGGGGCGTATAACTGCGCGGAAAGTATTTGCGCAGTGTCTCATTTTTGATGGTCACGGTGTCCAGTTCACTCTTTTTAACTTCGTTCATAATGTCATAAACAGCGTCGTAGCTGAACTTTCCCTGCTGTGCCAGCTTTTTTATCCGCTGGGCTTGGGAAAGGGAGGGCGCATTTTGAGTGGTGTCCATCACTTCCATGAAATCACACTGCTGTTTTGCATCCAGATAGGACAATTCCACCGCAGGGGTAAACGAGATTTTCTTATCGTCCACCAGCTCCAGCAGCTTAGGAGTGAGATTCGTCAAGCGGATATAGCGTTTTACGGTATCTTTGCTCATTCCTGAATCTTCTCCGATTTTTTCAGAACTCAACTTCGGTGCAACTTGCGCCGAAGTTAAATCTGAACGTGCGCCCTGCCGTTTAATGGCATCCATCTTCATTTTAAAAGCAAAGGCTCTTTCGCTGGGAAGGATGTTCTCGCGCTGGATATTGCTGTCCACGAGCAGAATGATAGCATCATCATCTGTCATATTTCGGACAATGACTGGCACAGTGTCCAGTCCAGCCTTTTTCGCTGCATACTGGCGGCGGTGGCCGGAGATGATCTCATACCCACCTTCTGCCCGTGGACGAGCAATCAGCGGCGAGAGGATACCGCGCTGTGAGATGCTTTCCACTGTTTCAGCCATAGCTTCATCGTCCTGCACCTTAAATGGATGGTTTACAAAAGGGTACAGTTCATCAATGGGAAGCTGCTGTATCTGTTCCGTTTGCAGATGTGCTTTTTCGATAACTTCACCTCCCCGGAGAGCCACGCGCAAAGTCGTGGTTCGTCTTGTTCTGATAATAAAGGTTCATAGTTGTAGGGGCATTGTACAGCGATGCCAGCAGATACTGCTTCATATTCCGCACTGGGACAGTGGTTTCTGCCAGACAGCCCAGTACAAAACGGATGTGGTCTGCGTTCAACTTTTTCAACCGACTACGCACCACTTCGGCGGGTTTGTCGTCCCCGGCGATTCTCAACATCTTGCGTTTGGTGGAACAGGTGTCCACAAGCAAATCCACGATCTGATAGATGGTGTCCTCATCGTCCGGGTGAAGCCGGAGCAGCAGTTCGACCTCCAACGCCT
>CALDLZ010000322.1 GCA_937915335.1 uncultured Faecalibacterium sp. | reverse complement strand
GACCACCGACAGCCGCGAGGTCTGCCCCGGGTGCATTTTTGTGGCGTTCCCGGGTGAAAAGTTTGACGGCCACGATTTTGCCGCCAAAGCGCTGGAAAACGGCGCGCTCTGCGTGGTGCTGAACCACCCTGTGGAGGGCGTGCCCGAGGAAAAGAGCGTTCTCTGCCCGGACAGTTACCACGCCATGATGGTGATGGGGGCCAATTACCGCAGCCAGTTCCACCCCAAAGTGGTGGGTGTGACCGGCAGCGTGGGCAAGACCACCACAAAGCAGATGACCTATGCCGCCATTGCGGGCTTTGGCAATACCATCAAGACAGAGGGCAACCAGAACAATGAGCTGGGCCTGCCCCGCACCATGTTCCGCATCGGGAAGGATACCGAGTATGCCGTGGTGGAGATGGGCATGAGCCACGCCGGCGAGATCGAGCGCCTGAGCAAGTGCGCCCGCCCGGATGTGGGCATCATCACCTGCATCGGCGTGTCCCATATCGGCAACCTGGGCAGTCAGGAGAACATCTGCAAGGCAAAGCTGGAGATCTGCGCCGGTCTGCCTGAGGGTGCCCCACTGGTGCTGAACGGGGATGACCCCTTCCTGCGCAAGGCTGCTCTGCCCGCCCATGTCCGCCCGGTCTGGTTCAGTCTGGGCGATGAGAACGCCGATGTCTGTGCCCTGTCCATCCAGCAGGATGAAAAGGGTATGAGTTTCGTGCTCGAGGACCACGAAGAGGGGACCTTTATGGTGAAGATCCCCGCCATGGGAAAGCACAATGTTGCCAACGCTCTGGCCGCCTACTGCGCCGCCACCCGTCTGGGTCTGGATGCCCGCAAGGTCATTGCCGGTCTGGCTGATTTTGAGCAGACCGGTATGCGCCAGAAAGTCGTGCACTGCCGGGGCGTGGATGTCATTGAGGACTGCTACAACGCCAACCCCGACAGCATGAAGGCCGCTCTGGAGATGTTCAAGGAATACCCCTGCAAACGCCGCTTTGCCCTGCTGGGCGATATGCTGGAACTGGGCGATATCAGTCGCGCCGCCCACGAGGAAGTGGGCCGTCAGGCTGTGGAAAACAACGTGGACTACCTCATCACTTATGGCGAGCAGGCCAAGCGCATTGCGGTGGTCGCCGCCGCCAAGGGTCTGCCCACCCTCCACGCCGACACCTATGCTCAGGCCGCCGAGGCCCTGCTCAGGAAGATGCAGCCCGGCGATGCCCTGCTGGTCAAGGCCAGCCGCGGCATGGCACTGGAAAAAGTGCTGGAGATCTTTTACAAGGAGTAACAGGAACCTATGATTCGTTTCGCCTTGATCGCCGCCTCGACGCTGGGGTTTCTCCTCACGGCGGCGCTCGGGAATTTGATGGTGCCGCTGCTGCGGGCGTTCCAGAGCCGATGGGATGCACCCCAGACACAGCAGGCACCCGAGCAGAAAGCACCGGAAACCGAGCCGGAGCGCCCGGCGCAGGCTCCTACTATGGGCGGGCTCTGCCTGATGGTGGGTGTACTGGCCGCTGTGGGCGTGGGCTGGACAGCCGCCTGCGTGGCCCAGCCGGAGCTGCTGGGGGCCGAGGGCCTGCTCTCGGTGCGGCTGCTCATTGCCCTGTTCGGGGCCCTGCTCTTTGGCGGCGTGGGCCTGCTGGATGATCTGGCCCGCATCCGCACCCACTCGGTGCTGGGCCTGCGGCGGTACACTCGCCTTGGGCTGGAAGCTGCCGCCGGTGCCGTGGTGCTGGTGCTGCTGTGGGCCAAAGGCTGTCTTGCCGCTGGCATCACCCTGCCGGGCGCAGGCTATGTAAACTTAAGTGCCGCGGCCCCGCTGGTGTGGGAAGCCCTGCTGGTGGCGCTGGCCGAGTGTGCCCGCATTGCGGACGGTGTGGACGGCATCGTCTGCGGCACCTCTTTTGCGGCCATGCTGGGCCTGATGTGCGCCATGACGGTGCTGGGCTGGTTCCCGCTGGGGGTCCTGCCCGCCGCACTGGCCGGTTCCCTGATGGCCTTCCTGCTCTGGAACTTTCCGCCTGCAAGGCTGCGGCTGGGCAGCGTGGGCAGCCTGTTTCTGGCCGGGGCGCTGGGGTGCGTGCCCCTCTGCATCGGCTGGCCTGATTTGAGCGTTCCACTCTGCCTGCCCCTCTGGCTGGAGGGTGGGATGGTGGCACTCCAGATCATCGTCTACAAGGCAACCAAGGGCCGCAAACAGCTTTTCCGCTCGGCTCCGCTCCACCGCTGGCTGGAGCTGCGGGGCCAGAGCGCTGAGCATATCTTTTATATCTTCTGCGTCATTGCCATGCTGGGCGTGGCGCTGACGCTGCAGCTGGCAAAAATCAGTTAAGGAGGGGTGCAGATTGGCGACACTCCGCAGAAAAAAATCAGAGCCTTTCTCCGTCTTTCAGCGTGACCCCGGCCCCTGGCCAACCATCCTGCTCAACTGGATGGCAACGCTGGCCATCATCATGGTGTTCGGTCTGGTCATGCTGTTCAGTGCAAGTTATACCACGGGCTATCTCCGCTTTGGGGACAGCTTCCACTACATCAAATCCCAGCTGCTCTGCACCGTGCTGGGCCTGGGCATGATGTTCCTGTTCTCCTACATTGACCACCGCTTCCTGCGCCGGGTGGTCAAGCTGGGCTATGTGGTCTGTCTGGCGCTGCTGGTGCTGGTGCTGTTCAGCACCCCCATCAACGGCTGCCGCCGCTGGATCAGTTTTGGCGGTTTGACCTTGCAGGCTTCCGAGGTGGCAAAGTTCGAGATGATCCTGCTCACGGCGGATATCGCGGCCAAAACGCCTAAGGTCAAGTTCGGCACCGTGCCGCTGGGCAAGTGGCTCTACCACAGCGTTGTGGTGGAGCTCATCCGGCCCATCCTGGGGCTGGTGCCCATTGTCGTTCTGCTGGTGCTGGAGCCCCACATGTCGGGCATTTTGCTGACCACCGCCATCGTGGGCACCATCCTGCTGCTGGGCGGCAGCGGCGGTGCCATCACCTGGGGCGGCGGCGCATTGGCGCTGGTTTTGCTGGAGACCCTGCTGCAGCATGTGGATTCCATTGACTACCTGCAGAGCCGTCTGGATGGCTGGACCCAGGATCTGGACCGGATGACCAGCCAGACCAAGCAGAGCCTGTACGCCATCGGTTCGGGCGGTGTTACCGGCCTGGGCCTGGGCAACAGCATTGAAAAGCAGCTCTGGCTGCCCGAGAGCACCAACGACTTCATTTTCAGCGTCGTGTGCGAGGAACTGGGCTTCATCGGCGCGGTGCTGGTCATCGTGCTGTTCGTCCTCTTCCTCGTGCAGGGCTTCTGGATCGCCTTCCATGCCGAGAACCGGTTCTGCACGCTGGTGGGCATCGGCATCATGGCGCAGATCGCCTGGCAGGTGTTCTGCAACATCGCCGTTGTCACCAACACCCTGCCCAACACCGGTATTTCGCTGCCCTTCTTCTCCTCTGGCGGCACCAGTTTGATCCTGCTGCTGGCCGAGATGGGCGTTATGGTCAACATTGGCCGCAACGGCGAGCGGGCCCGCCTGGAACGGGAGGAAGCCCACGCCGAGCGGGAACGCCAGCGCAAGGCCAAGACCATTGTGCTGGATACTGCGCGCAGAGCGCAGACAGAGCAGTAAGGAGGAACCAAGATGCGTGTACTGATCGCTGCCGGCGGCACTGCCGGCCATATCAACCCGGCCCTTGCCATTGCGGGTGCCATTAAAAAGGCCGACCCCACCGCCGAGATCCACTTTGCGGGCCGGAAGGAGGGCATGGAGTATCGTCTGGTGACCCAGGCGGGCTACCCCTTCCACCATATCGAAATCACCGGCTTCCAGCGTAAGCTGAGCCTGAACAACATCAAGCGGAACATCGTCACCCTGTGGAACCTGGCCCTCTCCGGCCCCAAGGCCAAGAAGATGATGAAGGACATCCAGCCCGACCTCGTCATTGGCTGCGGCGGCTATGTGTCCGGCCCGGTGGTGCGCTGTGCCGCCAAGCAGGGCATCAAGACCGCCCTGCACGAGCAGAACGCCTTCCCCGGCGTGACCAATAAGCTGCTGGCCCCGGATGTGGACATCGTGTTTGCCGCCGTGCCCGCCGCTGTGGAAAAGCTGGGCGCACCTGAAAAGACCATCGTGGTGGGCAACCCCGTCCGCCCCGAGGTGTTCGAGCAGGCCAAGAACCGGGAAGCCATCCGTGCCGAGCTGGGCGCGGGCGACCGCACCGTGATCCTCTCCTTCGGCGGCAGCCTGGGTGCCCGCCGTGTGAACGAGGTGGTGGCCGACCTCTGTGCCTGGGAGCAGAAGAACGCAAAGCCTGTGCTCCACCTCCATGCCACCGGCCAGTACGGCGTGCAGCTGTTCAAGGATCTGGAAAAGGAAAAGGGCTTCGCCCCCGGCGACAGCCTGGTGGTCAAGGAATACATCAACAATATGCCTGAGCTGCTGGCGGCGGCAGACCTCGTCATTAGCCGTGCCGGTGCCCTGACGCTGGCCGAGCTGGAAGCCGTGGGCCGTGCCGCTGTGCTGATCCCCAGCCCCAACGTGGCCGAAAACCATCAGTACTACAACGCCATGGAGCTGCAGAAGGCCGGTGCCGCTGTGGTCATCGAGGAAAAAGACCTGACCGGCGAGAAGCTGGTGCAGACTGTCTCCGAGATGCTGGCCCAGCCCGGCAAGCTGGCTGAGATGGGCAAAAATGCCCGGAGCCTGTCGGTGGACGACAGCCTGGACCGCATTGCGGATGCCCTGCTCAAGCTGGTCAAGACCCCGTAACGGAAGGAAAAAATAGAGGAAAGGAGGTGCAGCCGGATGCCGCAGAATGACCGGAACAACCGGAACCGCAAGCGCCGCAGGGCCTACGACCAGGCCCGGGATAACCGGCGCAGTGGGCAGAACATCCAGCGCCGTGGCAGTGCGGGCTATGGCAGTGACCTTGGGTACAGCGGGTACTCGGGGTATTCTTCCGGCGGCCACCCCATTACGAACCCCAACTATGACCCGGACGCACCCCGCCCCAGCCGGTATTCGGAGCGGACGGTCACGACCGGCCCCTACCCGGACAACAGCATCGAGTTCCCCACCGGCGGGTGGAGCCAGAGCGCTCAGCGCCCCCGCAGCGGGCAGACCGGACAGCGGCGCACCTCCAGCGGCAATAACCGGAACCGCCGCCCGGCCAATGGCCAGAGCCGGAACGCCCAGCGCCGTCCGCAGAACACGCGGAACCGCAATGGCCAGCGGATGCGGCCAGTACAGGGCCAGAATGCCCGGCGTGACCCCGTCCGGCGGGAGGGCAAAAAGAAGCGGAAGCTGACCCGTGCCGCCATTCGGCGGCGCAGGATCATGCGGAGGCTGACCGCCCTTGCTATGCTACTCTGCGTCATCGGTGCGGGTGTGTATCTTACCGTGACCATGCTGTTCAAGATCAGTGCCATTCAGGTGCAGACGGCGGACGGCGTGGTGCAGGAGGTGGGCGGCTACACCAGCGACCAGATCTTACAGGCGCTGGATGTCCACCTGGAGGAGAATATCTTCAGCTTTGACCCCGGCAGTAAGGCCGCTGCGCTGGAAAAGGTGTTCCCCATGCTGGAGGATATCAAGGTGGAGCGGGATTACCCCGGCACCGTGGTGGTGCGGGTGACGGAAGCCCAGCCCGCCTGGGCCATGCAGACCTCCTCCGGCTGGCTGACCCTCTCGGGAAGTCTGAAAATTCTGAGTAAGGACTCCGCCCAGCCCGCCAGCCTGCCCACCCTGTATGGCGGCGAGCCGGTGTCCACCGAGCCCGGCGAGCAGCTGACCTTTGCAGTGGAAGCCAAGGCCGACAGCGCTTCGGATAGTACCGCTGACAGCAGTGCCTCCAGCACCGCCGAGGAGGAGACTGACCAGCGGCTGGAAAGCCTGAACACCCTGCTGACGGCACTGGATACCGCTGGGATGAGCGCCGACGTGACCCGCATCGAGTTTGCGGATGTGGACGAGATGGCGTTCCTCTATCAGGACCGTATCAGCGTTTGGCTGGGCACCCTGAACGAGCTGGAATATAAGCTCAAGCTGGCAAAGCATGTCCTGCTGAACGAGGACGGAAAGGGCTGCGCCGCCACCGACACTGGCGTGCTGGACTTTACCCACATCAGTATGTCCAGCACCCGCAAGTTCACCTTTGCGCAGGGCGAGCCGGAGCTGCCTTCCGGCTATGTCGTGCCCGCACCGGTGGAACCGTCTGTTGAGGAAACGCCCGCCGAAGAAGGCGTGACCGGCGAGACTACTGACGGGACAGCCATGGATGGAACGACCCCTGCGGCTGACGGTACTACTACCCCGGCAGAGGGAGAAGCCGCCGCCGAAACGCCGACAGACACCCCGGCGGCACCGGCTGATACCGAAGCCGGGCAGACCGCGAACCCCACCCCAGCCGAGGGAATGACCCCGGCGGCAGGGGATGAAGATCAAACCCAAACGACCCAATGAGGAGCGTGTAACGTTATGAAGCTGAAACAATTACTGGAAGGCGTGCCCTTTACGCTGGTGCAGGGCAGTCTGGACACCGAGGTACAGGATATCATCTATGACAGCCGGAAAGCGGCCCCGGGCCTTGCTTTCGTCTGCATCGTGGGCACCCAGCGGGACAGCCACGAGTTCGCTGCTGACTGTGCCGCTAAGGGCGTGAGCGTGCTGGTCATCCAGCACGACATTGACCTCTCCGCCATGCCGGATGTGACCGTGGTGAAGGTGGAGAGCAGCCGTTACGCCATGGCCTTGATGAGCGGTAACCTCTTCGGCAACCCCTCCCGCCAGATGACCATGATCGGCGTGACTGGCACCAAGGGCAAGACCACCACCACCCACATGATCAAGAGCGTGCTGGAAGCCGCCGGTAAGAAGGTCGGCATGATCGGCACCAACGGCATCTACTTTATGGGCCGCCATCAGGAGACCGCCAACACTACCCCCGAGAGCTACGAGCTGCAAAAGACCTTCCGCCAGTTCCTGGATGCAGGCTGTGACGTGGCACTGATGGAGGTGTCCAGCCAGGGTCTGATGATGGACCGTGTGGCGGGCATCCATTATGACATCGGCGTGTTCACCAACCTGTCGCCCGACCACATCGGCCCCGGCGAGCACAAGACCTTTGAGGAGTACCGCAGCTGGAAGGGCCAGCTTTTCAAGCGGTGCGATATCGGCGTGGTGAACATCGACGACGAGAACACCGAGGCCCTGCTGGAGGGCCACACCTGCAAGCTGGTGACCTATGGCCGCAGTGAAAGCGCTGATTATCGTGCCGAGGGCTGTGAGCTGCTGCGCACCCATGATTTCCTGGGCGTGGCCTTCCACGTTTCCGGCAAGGATAACATGGACGTGAAGGTGAATATGCCCGGCGAGTTTAGCGTCTACAATGCGCTGGCCGCCCTGACTGTGGGCAAGGTGCTGGGCCTGCCCGATGCCGCCATCCACGAGGGTCTGGGCAAGTGCGTGGTCAAAGGCCGTGTGGAGTTGGTGCCCATCAGCAAAAAGTTCACCATCCTGCTGGACTACGCCCACAACGAGGTGTCCACCGAGAGCCTGCTCACCACCCTGCGCGCCTATAAGCCTCAC